>DATKJG010000374.1:0-4903 GCA_035543215.1 Phycisphaerales bacterium
GTGGCATTGACGCGTTCCCACACCTGCTCGTAATACGCGGTCGGGATGTCGAGGAAGTCGACGCCGCGGCGGCGAAGCTCCGTGATCGACGCCAGCTGATCGTCCGTGCGCAGGGCCAGGTGCTGCACGCCGGCCACCTGCTCGGTAAAGTCGAGGTATTCCTGCACCTGTGACTTCTTCTTGCCGTGCGCCGGTTCGTTGATCGGCATCTTGATCAGTTGGTTGCCCGAGGCCATGACCTTGCTCATGAGGGCCGAATACTCGGTCGAGATGTCAGCGTCGTCGAAGTGCTTGAACATCTTGAATTCGAGCACATCCTCGTACCATTTCACCCACTTGTTCATGCCGCCGAGTTCAACGTTGCCCACCAGGTGATCGACGAACTTCAGGCCGCAGGGATGCTCAGCGTTGTACTTGTTGTGGCCGAACTCGACTTTCTTGTAACCCGGCATGAACTCGCCGCCCTGTTTGACGGTGGGCAGGCCGTATTCGCCCGTGCGGCTGACGAACGAATGCACGACCTCGCCATAGGTCTTGATGCCGGCGGTGGTGACGCTGCCGCGCGAATCCTTGAGCGTGATGGGTTCGTAGGCCGGCTGTCCGCCGTTCTTGACCGCGCGCTCCCAAGCCTTTTCCGCATCGAAGACGTTGAAGGCGACATCCTTGACGCCATCGCCGTACAGGGCCACGTGGTGCGATGATGGATGGTCCTTCGCCAGGCCGGTGGTGAGCACGAAACGGATGTTGCCCTGCGTCAGCAGGTAGTGGGCCGCATCGCGCGACCCCGTCGTCAGGTCGGAGATCTGCGACACGTTGAAGCCGAAGGTGTGGGCGTAGAAGTGGGCCGCTTGCTTGGCGTTGCCGCAGTAGAAGCGCACGTGATCGACATCGATCAACTGCAGCGGATCGGTCTTGGACGCGGCAGCGGTTGTTGGTCGTGATTGAGCGGTGGTCATGGGTCGAGTCTCCGAGGCGCCGGCAGCCTCATTCTACGGCGTGCGCGCATGGAGACGAATCGACGCGCAGCGTCGTCGATCGGCTTGCCCGTACCTGGAGTGTTCAGTAGCGCAGCACCGACTGCACCTGGTGTGGCGCGACAGCCTTGCGGCCGTTCAGGAACGCCAGTTCGATCAGCACGGAGATGCCCACGATCTGGCCGCCGAGATCCTGCACCAGATCGCAGCAGGCTTTCATCGTGCCGCCCGTGGCCAACAGGTCATCCACCATCAGCACGCGATGGTTGCCGTTGAGGGCGTCAGCGTGCATTTCGAGCGTGTCCTGACCGTATTCCAGTTGATACGTGCGAGCCTGCCGCTGCGATGGGAGTTTGCCCGGCTTGCGCACGGGAATGAACCCGGCGTTGAGCGACTGGGCCACGGCTGTGCCGAAGATGAAGCCGCGCGACTCGGCCCCGACGACGAGGTCGATGTGCGAGCGTCGAAACGGATTGGCCATCAGTTCCACTGCCAGCGCCAGCCCGGCTGAATCAGCCAGCAGAGGCGTGATGTCCTTGAACACGATGCCCGGTTTGGGAAAGTCCGGCACATCGCGAATCAGTTTCTCAAGGCGCGTCGGCATTCCGCGCAGCATACCGTGCCTTCACGTCGATATGATTCCGTCATGGCCGAAGCCAAGCCTTCTCCGTCATCTCGCCGCGCAAAACTCGAGACCGTCGAGCCCATCGGCAAGCGAGTGCTCATTCGCAAGGATGAGGACAAGAAGACCACCAAGACCGGCATCCATCTGCCTGACAAGATCGAGATTCCGACCCTGACCGGCCGCATCGTCGCGGTCAGCGCGCAGGTGGAGAACGACAAGGACTATCCGATCAAGCAGTACGATCGCATCCTCTTCAGCCCCAAGCAGGCGATCCCCGTGGATTTCGAAGGCGACAACCGGCTGTTCGTGATCCCAATCGAAGACGTGGTGGCGGTGTTCAGATCGGGCGGTTGAGATGATTCGAGAGCCCACGCATGGCTATGCGTGGACTTTGGCGAAATGATCGATTACACCCTTCCACTCGACCGACTGCCCGACCCGCTGCCGATCGAGCCGCTGACCAAGCCGTTTGATGTGACAATTACGCCGCCGGGGTCGAAATCGATCACGTGCCGGGCGTATGTGCTGGCGGCGTTGGCGCAAGGCGAATCGAAACTGACTCGGCCGTTGCGTGCGGATGACACCGATCGATTGCTGGAGGCGCTGTGCACGCTTGGCGCCGAAGCGCGCTGGGAAGGCGACGATGTCTACATCAAGGGAGTGGGGGGCCGCTTCCCGCGCGGCGGGTCGGTCAACCTCGGCGATGGCGGGACGCCCACTCGCTTCATGATCGCCTGCGCGTGTCTCGCGGCCGAGCCGGTGATCGTCGACGGTTCAAAGCGCATGCGCGAACGGCCCATCGCTGAAGGCGTCGAGATGCTGCGGCAACTCGGAGCGAAGATCGAGTACGTCGAGGCCGAGGGCAGGCTGCCGGTGCGCGTAACGCCGAGCGAGAAGTTCGTCGGCGGCGAGATCGAGGTGGGGCAGACGCGGTCGAGTCAGTTCATTTCGGCGTTGATGCTGATCGCCGCGACTTTGAAGTATGAGTTGACCATTCGATTCTCCGGTGAGATCACGAGCGTCGGCTACGTTCATCTCACCGAGTCAGTGATGCGTGAATGGAAACTTGAAGCGGACTCGGAACTAAACCCCTCCTACGCGGAGGATGACGACGATGACCCGCCTGATGATCTGTTTCGGGGCTCGATCTCGGTCCGTGCACAGCATATTGTTGCGAGCGACTACTGGATTGAACCGGACGCGAGCGGCGCCGTGTTCTGGTGGACCGCTGTTGCACTTATTCAAGGGAGCGCGGTGACATGCCCGCGATTCAATCGATTCTCCGCGCAACCTGACTTCGGAGTGCTTGACGCGCTGAAAGGCGCGGTTGTCCGCGGCGCGTGGCAAGTGGACGGCGCGCCACAGGGCGTGCGTGTAGCGCACCGCGGTGCTTTGTCCAGCATTCTCTGCGACGCGTCGGCATTCCCCGATGGCGCGCTGGCTGTTTCTGCTATTTCAAGCGCGTGCCACGCTTCATCCAAGGTTACCGGCCTGCGCACCCTTCGCGTCAAGGAGACCGATCGCATCGCCGCGCTGGCGAATGAACTGCGCAAGGTCGGATGCGTCGTTGAGACCGGTGAGGATTGGATTGAGATCACGCCGCCGACGACTCAAAAAGGTGGCACAGGCGAGACGCGGGTGCCACCTTCAGCAACGCCCATCATCATCGAAACCTACAACGATCATCGCATGGCCATGGCATTCGCGGTGCTCGGCCTTGCCGCACCGAATGGTCGGCGGCTGGCAATCCGCAACCCCGCGTGCGTCGCCAAGTCGTATCCGACGTTTTGGCGCGACTTCGCGAAACTGTATCAATGACTGAAACTGAAAAGCCGCGACATTGGCGCGGATGCGTCGAACGATTCGCAGGGACATCTCGGTGGGCCGAGCGCCCAACCCGCTACCAATGGTCGCGGCTTTCCGATGCGCGGCGACGACGGCCATTGATTCATTCGGCTGGTAACCGTCGATCAACATTCCTACCCTATCCCTCCCTGTGTTCTCCGTGATCTCCGTGGTGAATCCACCCGCATGACATCGTTCTGGCGACTCGCCAAGCAACTGCTGCACGAGAAGACTGCGCTCTTCTGGGCGATGGTTTTTGCCACGCTTTCGGCCGGCGGGCTGGCGGCCGGTCTGCTGAGCCTCGCGCCAACGTTCAAGATCATCCTCAATCCCAAGGAACCGTCATCACTCGGCGGACTTGCCGCCGCGCACAACGCCAAGGGCACCTTTCCGACAATTCCGCAATGGATCATCGACCTGTTGCCGACCGACGCGTTTCGATCGGTCATCTTCCTGCTGGTGTTGTTGGCACTGCTGACAGTATTCGGCGGCATCGCGAACTTCATGCACCAGTACCTCTCGCAGACGGTGGTGGCGCGGGCCGTGGCGCGCATTCGTCAGCAGGTTTTCGAGCGCGTTGTGCACATGCCGCTGGGCCGGGTGATGGTGCGCGGGCCTTCGGAGTTCATCGCCCGCATCATTCGCGATTCGGCTGAACTGCAGCGCGGCCTGATCGCGCTGGTCAGCCGGGCCGTCACGAACGCGTTCAAGGCGGTGGCGTCGGGAGTCGTGGCACTGATCATCGATTGGAAACTGGTGTTGATCGCCGTGCCGACGGCGATCGTGATGGCGATTGTGCTGCGCAAGCTCGGCAAGCGCATCCGTCGCGGCACGCGCGGGTCGCTGCAGGCTCAGGAAGGGCTTCTGCGCGTGGCGACTGAATCGCTGCAGGGCCTGCGGGCTGTGAAATCGAGTACAGCCGAACCCGAGGCCATTGCGCGGTTCACCGTTCAGAACAACGAGGCGGTGCGCAATGAACTGAAAGTCCGCACCGCCCGCGCGCTTTCGGCCCCGGTGGTGGAGACGCTCGCCAGTGCCGTGCTGCTGGCACTGGCCCTGTTCGCAGCCCGTGAGATCATCCAGGGCGATCTGCCCCTGGAGCGATTCACGCTGTCGCTGGGCGCGCTGGCGATGGCCGGCGCCAACCTGCGGCCGCTGACCTCCCTGATCAACGAGATGCAGGCTGCTGCGGCGCCCGCCAAGCGCCTGTGCGACATTCTCGATGAGCCCGAGGAGCGCGATGATGTGGCCAAGCCGCAGGCCGTGCGCCACGCGCGCTCCATCGAGTTCGATCGCGTCACGTACACCTACGCGGGCGCTGAACATGCGGCGCTGCGCGATGTGTCGCTCAACATCCTGCACGGCGAGAAGGTGGCCATCGTCGGCCCCAACGGTTGCGGCAAGACGACGCTTTTGAGCATGCTGCCGCGGCTGCTTGTCCCCGACAGCGGCTGCGTGA
>DATKJG010000375.1:0-2898 GCA_035543215.1 Phycisphaerales bacterium
CTTGCTGTGCAGAATGCCAGTGATGTGATGAGGACAATCAGTGTCATGCGAATCATCAACAACCTCCGGAAAGTCGAGGTTGTAGCGGGACGTTCCGGCTCGGTTTCGCTCAGCAAAAAACCGGCCCGCCTTTCGAGGCGAGCCGGCTGGAAGTGCAGGGCGATGGGGGGCGTTATCCCAGTCCGCCCTTCAGGGGGATCGCGCCCCACTTCTTGTTCAACTGGCCGCGCAGGTTCTCCATCTTGCGATCCTCCTTGCGCTGAGCGACCTGCTCCTGGCGTTCCCTGGTCTGCTTGATGGAGAGCGAGATCTTCTTGCCTGCGGGATCGATGCTGAGAATCTTCACCGGCACGATTTCATCGGGCTTGACCGCCTGCCGCACATCGTGAATGCGGTCATGCGAGAGTTCGGAGATGTGCACGAGGCCTTCGACGCCGGGCGAGAGTTCGACGAACGCGCCGAAGGGCATGATCTTGGTGACGCGGCCCTGCACCGTGTCGCCTTCGTTGAGCGCGGCCCGGGCGGCAAGGGCAGGATTCTCCATCGTCTGCTTCATGCCCAGACCGATGCGCGGCGGGCTCTGGTTCTGATCGATCTTCAGAACCTTCACCATGACCTGCTGGCCTTCCTTGAGCACATCGCCGGGATGCTTGAGGCGCTCCCATGCGATGTCGGAGATGTGGATCATGCCATCGACGCCGCCGATGTCAGCGAACGCGCCGTAAGGCTGAATCTTGCTGATGGTGGCCTGCAGCACCTGGCCGACCTCGAGCGTCGAGAACAGTTTCATGCGCAGGTGCTCGCGTTCGACTTCGAGCATGGCGCGGCGGCTGAGAATGATCCGGCCGCGCGCGCGATCGACTTCCTTCACCTCGCAGGGCATCTTCTCGCCGACGAACACGCTGAGATCGGCATGGAAGCGGATATCGACCTGGCCCGCAGGCATGAATGCGCGATGGTTGGCGACTTCCATCTCCAGGCCGCCCTTGTTCACCGCGACGCAACGGGCCTCGACGAACTGGCCGGGCTCGAGCGATTCCCACTCGGCCTTGCGCACCGTGCCTTCCAGCGAAAGTTTGAGCAGCCCGTCTTCCTTGTCGTAGCCATCGACGATGAACGTCATCTCAGCGCCGAGCGCCGGCGGTTCGGGAAACTGCGCCAACGGGCAGACGCCTTGCTTTCGCGGGCCGAACTCGACGAAGACATCGTTGCCGTGCACCTGCATGATGCGGCCGGTCTTGCGTTCGCGTTCGCTGCGCGCGTTGGCGGAGGATGGGCCGCCGGAGGCGCGGCGACCGGGAACCGGGCGCGCGACCTTGGGCTCCGCGACCTCCATCAGGTCGCCGATGCTCATGTTTCCCAGTGCTTCTTCGATCTCCGCCGCGAGGTGCTCATCCATGTCACGGCGACCGGGATGCGGGGGCGGAGCGCTGGAGCCCGCGGGGCTGTGTGAGGCGGCGCGATGGCCGGCCTCGTTGGGGCGGGGCTGTTCCTGTACCGGTTGATCTGACATGGGAAATGGATGAATGGCCTGAGGGCGAAAGGGCGTAGAATACCGCGCCGCGGCCGATCATTGGGGGCGATCGCGACCGCTTGCCAACGATAGGCCGGCCAAGGGCATGCCTCCGTCGCCTCGGGCCCGGCAAGGGGGCCATCGCAACACCGGCCGATCGTCCTGCGTACCTTGAAGAACGGGCTGGGCGCGCGAGCGGCAACGATTTTGTTATCATCATTAATCTTCCGCTGCGACACCCGTAGTCATAGCGTGCGACAGACCAGGACCCGGCGACGACGCCCGTGCCGCCGATGTCCACAGGCTCACGGAGACGACGACCGACATGGCGACACCCAAAGCCGCATGGGGCATTGAAATCGGCGCGTATGCCATCAAGGCGATACGACTGGAACGGGACGGCAACGACATCAAGGTGTCGGATTTCGCCGTCATCCCGCACAAGAAGGTGCTGACCACGCCTGATATGGATCAGGACGAGATGGTCCGCCTGGGCCTTGGTCAGTACATCAGCCAGAAGAGCCTTGAAGGCGAGCACCTGGTGATGAGCGTGCCGGGTCACAGCGCGTTCGCCCGATTTGCCAAGCTTCCGCCGGTCGAGCCCAAGAAGGTGCCCGACATCGTGAAATTCGAGGCGGTGCAGCAGATTCCCTTCCCGATCGACCAGGTCGAATGGGACTACCAGACGTTCCAGAGCACCGATTCGCCGGAGATCGAAGTAGGCATCTTCGCCATCACGCGCGAGCGCGTGCAGCAGCGCCTGGGGCTGTATGCCGACGTCGGCCTTTCGCCCGAGTCGATGACACTCAGCCCCGTCGCCGTCTACAACGCGATGGCGTACGACCTGGGCAAGATCGATGAGCCGATCATCTTCGTCGACATCGGCACACAGGCGACGGACGTGATCGTCGCCGACAGCGAGCGCTGCTGGATCCGCACGTTCCCGCTGGGCGGCACGCACTTCACCGAAGCCATCGCCGAGTCGTTCAAACTGTCGTATTCGAAGGCCGAGAAACTCAAGCTCGAAGCCTCCGACAGCAAGTACGCCAAGCAGATCATGCAGGCGATGCGGCCGGTGTTCAGCGACCTGCTGCAGGATCTCCAGCGTTCGATTGGCTACTACCAGAGCACGCATCGCGACGCGGAACTCAAGACGATGGTCGGCATCGGCTCGACCTTCAAGATTCCCGGCCTGCGCAAGTTCCTCGGCCAGCAACTGCAGATCGATGTGGTGCGCCTGGATGAATACAAGCGCATCAGCGTCACCGGCCGCGAGGCGGCGTCCTTCGCCGAGAACGCCGTCAACATGGCGACGGCCTATGGCCTTGCCCTGCAGGGCGTGGGCGCGGCGAAGATCAATGCCAACATCGTGCCGGTGAAGACGC
>DATKJG010000376.1:0-2053 GCA_035543215.1 Phycisphaerales bacterium
CGATTTCAGCGGCTCAAGCCCTGGCCTGGGGTCTCGTCGATGCGTGCGAAGCCAACAGCGAGAACCTGCTGCGAAAGCACCTGTTGAGGCTCCGGCGCCTGGGCAAGGACGGCATCGAGCGCTACAAGCGCTATGCCTGCAGCCTCGACGCTCTGATCCGCACGGCTCGGCCCAAAGCGCTGGAAGCCAACCTCGAAGTGTTTTCCGATGCCGACAACCTGAGCAAGATCGCGCGCTACGTGCGCACCGGCACGTTTCCTTGGGAGGCGCGGTGATGCACGCCCCCATCGTCGAAGTCACCGAGCCGGAAGCAGGCATCGTCCAGGTGAGGATGCACGACCGCGTCAACAAGAACACCTTCACCAACGAGCTGATCGCCGGCTTGACACGGGCTTTCGAAGACATCGGATCGGGCAACCACAAGGCCGTGATCCTGACCGGCTACGACAGCTACTTCGCCAGCGGGGGCACTCAGGAAGGCTTGCGCGATCTGTACGACGGCAAGTTCAGGTTCACCGACAAGGATCTCTACAGCCTGGCGCTGAACTGCCCGATTCCCGTGATCGCGGCGATGCAGGGCCACGGCATCGGCGGCGGGTTCGTGATGGGCCTGTTTGCGGACTTCGTGGTCCTCGCGCGCGAGAGCGTCTACACCGCCAACTTCATGAAGTACGGCTTCACGCCGGGCATGGGGTCGACCTTCATCCTGCCGCAGAAGCTGGGGATCAGCCTGGCCGAGGAAATGATGCTGACCGCGGCCACCTACCGCGGCGAAGAGCTGCAACGGCGCGGCGTGCCCTTTCCGGTGCTGCCGCGCGACGGCGTGCTGGCCCATGCCTTGGAAATCGCGCGAAACCTGGCAGAGAAGCCGCGGGTATCCCTGGCCACGCTGAAAGCGCACCTGGTCGCGCCGCTGCGCGAGCAGCTGCCCCGATTCATCGACCAGGAGATCGCGATGCACGAGCTCACGTTTCATCGGCCGGAGGTCAGGGATCGCATCGACGCTCTTTTCGGGATGTGACATTCAACGAAGGACCGCACCATGAGCAAGGAAAGAATCCTGGAAATCATCGTCCGCCACCTCAGCGAGGTGATTCCGGCACTGGCAAGCCACCCGTTCCAGCCGAGCGATTCGCTCAAGGCGCTGGGCGCCAACTCGATCGACCGCGCGGACATCATCATGATGACGCTGGAGTCGCTGGCGCTGGACATTCCGCTGATCGAGATGGCCAAGGCGCAAAGCATCGGCGAGCTGGCCGGCATCATCCATGCCAAGTCCTAGCCGCCACGACATCGCGATCAGCGGTGTCGGCGTCACCTCGGCCATCGGCCAGGGGAAAGCCGCGTTCCTGGCGGCGCTGCTCGAGGCGCGGCATCGTTTCGACACGATGCGGCGGCCCGGCCGCCAGCAGCCGCTGCCGGTCGCCACGGCGCAGGCGCAACCGCCGCAACAGGCGCCGGGCTTCCTGGGCGCCGAGATCGAGTCGCTGTCGATGCCGTCGTCGATTGCCCCGGGCCTGCTGAGGAACGCCTCGTTCTCGGCCCAAGTGGCGGTGGCCACGCTGCACGAGGCCTGGGTCGATGCCGCATTGGACGAGGTCGAGCCCTCGCGCATCGGCCTGGTCGTCGGCGGCTCCAACGTGCAGCAGCGCGAGCTGATCCAGGCCCACGATGCCTACCGGGGCCGCGAGCAGTTTCTGCGCCCGAGCTACGGCATGTCGTTCATGGACAGCGACTTGTGCGGCCTGTGCACGCAGGCCTTCGGCATCCGCGGACTGGCCTACACGGTGGGCGGCGCCTCGGCGAGCGGGCAGGTCGCGGTGGTCGAGGCCATCCACGCGGTGCAGTCGGGGCGCGTGGACGTGTGCATCGCGATCGGGGCGCTGATGGACCTGTCGTACTGGGAATGCCGCGGCCTGCGCTCGCTCGGCGCGATGGGGTCCGACCGCTTCGCGCACGATCCCGCGTCGGCCTGCAGGCCGTTCGACCGCGACCGCGACGGGTTCATCTTCGGCGAATCGTGCGGCGCAGTGGTCATCGAGAAGCTGCAGAC
>DATKJG010000377.1:0-2923 GCA_035543215.1 Phycisphaerales bacterium
GTGGCCGATGAAGTGCAGCCAGCGGTCCCGAACGAAACTTGCAGGCGGCGAAGGAGGCGAGCCGGCAAACACCGGATCGCGCAGGGCCGCGTACAGCGCATCGCCCGCGGCCTGTGCGTAATTCCAGTTCGGACCATTGTCAGGTGCATCGGATTCGGGCACCCAGTTGAAGATCAGGACGATGTTGTCGTTGGTGCCATCGACGCCGGGGGCCGCGACGTAGCTCCACGCCGCTGTCGCCTCGGTGTAGCGATAGATCGAGCCTCCAACGCCGCCGCGCGCGATGATCGCTTCGGCCATCGACTGGACCCAGACGCCTTTTTCGGTGGTGGAGAATCCGTGAACGAGGATGGTGGTGACGGGGCCGGCCGACGGCGTGCCCGCGAGGCATGTCGCCGCTGACGCCATCGCCAACGCCGTTGCGGCAACGCGCGAGGCCGACGTCCTTCTCCAGGCTGCGCCCATGTCAACACTGTACCCGTTGCGATGTCCGGGCGATGTACAATCACGCGTCCAGTCCAACTTACCCGAGCCGGAGGCCAGCCATGATGATCATCGGCGCCGCGTGTCTTTCCACTGTCCTCTCACTTGTGCCGGCCGTAGCCGCGACGGATGCCCAGCCACCCATCGACTTGAAGGTGCTGTATCTGGGCAACGCCGGTACGCCGCGGGCCAAGGCATACGAGGCGTTTCTGGCGGAGCGTTTCGCGAAGGCGACGGCGGTCGACCGCAATTCGTTCGATCCAGCGAGCGCTGCGGAATACGACGTCGTCCTGCTCGACTGGTCGCAGAGCGATGTCAACGCCGGCGGCGTCACGCCGGGGCAGCGCGTCGACCTGAAATCGCCGCTGGGCCCGCGCGAATCATGGAGCAAGCCGATCGTGATGCTGGGAAGCGCAGGATTGCTGATCACCTCGCCCTGGCAGACCAACGGCACGTACGGCTGCACGTGCCTGTACCCGTTCGCATACAACCCGCGAAATCACGAAATCTTCAACGCGCCCATCAGCATCGATCGCGGCGCGACGATCAAGCGCCCGGTTCCCAATGATTCGTGGCGAGAGAAACTCGGCGTTGGCGAGGTGGACGTGATCCCGATGGTCAGGGATATCGACAAGTCCTACGACCCCGGCTGGTGCACCTACGAGAACACGCTCGCCGAGCAGCCTGAAGTCGAGTTCATCTGCGGCGGGATCAACGACAAGATTCCCGCGGCCGTCGGCATCTGGCGCCAGGGCAACCAGTTGCACTTCGGCTTCGATCTCTCGCCTGATGACATGAGCGATGCGGCCCGCGCGATGCTCGTCAATTCGATTGCCTACATCGCGCGCTTTACGCAGGACCGGCCCATTGTCCGATCGCCGTCGCCTTTCTACGGAGTCGCGACGCGCGCACGTTCGAGCGTCGAGTCGTGGCTGACGAACGATCACTACGACCTGAAATGGGTGGATGACGCGATCTCGCCGTCAGTGCTGCAATCAGTGCAGCGGCGCACCCGCGCGGAATACCTGGAGTGGTATCGCGACAACAGCCGCTACCTGCGCCCCGGAGCCGATGGCCTGCTGACATGGGATGAAGAGGCGAAATCGCTGGAGATCAGCTACAGCACGCCCGAACTGTTCGAGCGCGGCATCGCGGCGCTGCGCGACCCGGCGACGCGGGTCCAGGCAGCCACGCTGTTGCATCGATACGCGCCCGAAGGGCCCTCGAGCGACGACGCCGCGGCCTGGCAGGCGTGGTACGCGGAGAACCAGCCCTATCTCTTCTATTGCGAATGGGGCAGTTACCGCTGGTACATCGATCCCCTGGCCAAGTCGCGCGGCGTGCCCACGGCCGACCTGCGCGGACCGGCTCGCGCCGATTGCTGAGGACCAGCGACTGCAGTGATGAGCAGGGAAGGGATCTTCGCTGCGCGACGTCACGGGCGCAGACCAACGATGCGATCGGTCCCTATCATGGCGGCTCCGCTTGAGACTCTGACATGGAGATTCGAATGCCCCTGCTGCGCCTGGCGCTGGTCCTGCTCGTTCTGCACCTCACTGCGGCTGCCTCGCGCGGCCAGCAGGTGCAGGCCGAGGAATTCACGCTCGACAACGGCATGAAGTTCCTGCTCGTGCCGCGCAGCGATCAGCCCAATTCCATCGCCGCCGGCTGGGTCGCGAAGGTCGGCAGCGTCAACGAGCGTCCGGGCATCACCGGCATCAGCCACTTCTTCGAACACATGATGTTCAAGGGCACGCACACCATCGGCACGCGCGATCCCAAGCGCGATGATGAACTCATGGCCAGGCAGACCGAGGTGCACACGAAGATTCTTGCTGAGGTCTGGGGCACGCAGTACCAGCGATTCCGAGCGGGCGAGATCGATGATCCGTGGAACCCCGCCAACGACACGCCCCGGCTCAGCGAACTTCGGGCTGAACTCAAGCGCCTCATCGAAGAGGAATCGAAGATCATCGTCAAGAACGAGTTCGACGCGATCTACACCAAACACGGCGGCAGCGGCATGAACGCCTTCACCGCCAACGACCTCACGTTCTACTTCATCAACATCCCGTCGAACAAGTTCGAGTTGTGGGCGTGGATGGAGAGCGATCGCCTGGCTGACAGCGTCTTCCGCGAGTTCTACGCCGAGCGCGATGTCGTGCATGAGGAGCGGCGCCTGCGCACCGAATCGACGCCCACCGGCGTCTTCGATGAGCAGTTCGATTCGCTGTTCTGGCAGAGTTCGCCCTACCACTGGCCGGTCGTGGGCTGGCCGAGCGATCTCAACAGTTACACGATGGAAGAGGCGCATCGGTACTTCAACATCTACTACCGCCCGAACAACCTGGTGGGCGTGATTGTCGGCGACTTCGATCCCAACGCGGTCAAGAGCACGATTCGCGATTACTTCAGCCGGCTGCAGCGCGGCGAGACGCCG
>DATKJG010000378.1:0-3108 GCA_035543215.1 Phycisphaerales bacterium
TCCCCTTGGCATAACGCTCCAGTTTCTGGAGTGCGTTCGCCAGGCCGTTGGGAGAACCGGCGATCTTCGCGCCGTCGGCGTCGGCCACGTACTCGCGGCTGCGCGAGATCATCGCCTTGATCAGGGCGGCGCCAATCGCGCCCAGGAGCACCATGCCCAGGGCCGCCAGCGGGTTGCCGCCCTCGCGGTTGTTTCCCCCGCCGAAGAACATGGCGAACTGCGCCAGCATGCTGAAGATGCCGGCGACGGTCGCCGCCACCGCGCTTGTGAGCGTGTCGCGATTCTTGACGTGCGCCAGTTCGTGCGCCATCACGCCTTCGAGTTCATTGCGATCGAGCAACCTCATCGCACCCATCGTCACGGCGACTGCGGCGTGCCTGGGATTGCGTCCCGTGGCGAAGGCGTTGGGCGCCTCCTGCGGGCAGATGTACACGCGCGGCATCGGCAGGCCGGCGCGCTCCGAAAGCCTGCGAATCATGTCGTACAGCTCCGGTGCGCTGCGCTCATCCACCTCGCGGCCGCGCATCGCGGCGATGGCCATCTTGTCGGAGAAGAACCACGCGCCGAAGTTCATGATCACGCCCATGATGCCGGCGACGATCATGCCCGATGTGCCCCAGTACGAGCCGACCCACACGAGCAGGCCGAACAGCGCGGCGAGCAGAAACGCGGTCTTGAGATTGTTTTTGGCTGCGATCATCTGTCGTTCTTGAGTTCCTTGTTCGTGACCTGTGGTTTCCGTCAGTCCGCAGAGTCTCAACAACGAGCTACGAACCACGGAGCACGCTCACCTGTCCTTCACAACGTAATTCGGGACATCACACGATTCCCAGAAGTTGCGCCGCCGACCAGAGCAGCAGCAAGATGAATGCCAGTCGCACCGCATTCAGCGGCAGTACGTGGGCCAGCCAGCCGCCCATCAGTCCGCCCAGCACCGCCGTCGGCGCGAGGAACGCCGCAATCTGCAGACTCTCGCTCATATCCAAGCCAAGCGAACTCAGCGCGAGATTCTTCCGCACAGCGCCGAACGCCGCGCTGAAGCACATGCAGGCAGCCGTCGTCGCGATGCACTGCCGAAGCGGCAGGCGGCACAGTTTTTGCAGCAGCGGCACGGCGACGATTCCGCCGCCCACGCCAAGCAGGCCTGCCCAGAAACCCATGAAGCCTCCCACCGCCCCCACGCGCCACCAGTCGTCGCGGGCCTGCTCCGCGGATGGTTCGACCTTCCTGCGCACCAGTCGCCAGATGTTGTCGATCGCCACGTAGATCAGGAACAGGCCGAACAGTTGCTGCATGCGCGCCGAGTCGATGCGATTGCCCGTCTCCACGCCGAGGATGATGAACACCGTCGCCGGTATGAGCATGCGCCACACGATTGGCCAGCGCACCGCCCCGGCGCGATGATGCTGAATCATCGCCGGCACGCTCACGCAGACGTTGATGATCATCGCCACCGCCTGGGCCAGGTGAATATTGCGGTGCAGGGCGATCGTGAGCACCGGGATCATGATGATCGACCCGCCGATACCCAGCATGCCGCCCAGCGCGCCCGCGGCGAGTCCCAGCACAAGCAGGATGAGAATGTCGTGCAACGGCAAGGCCGAGGCAGTGTACGGCGAAGCGGGCGCGCCTTGACGCGATCGCCGCCCGTCCACCTGATACGATCGGCGCATGGCGTGCCATTGCAAGATCATCACGCACGGGTGCGCTTCGCTCCTGCTTGGCGTGACGATCAACGTCGCCGTGGCATGGGCGTGCGCCGTGTGGGTTGATCCATCCGGGCGCGATGGCTACGGCGCGACCCAGATCATCTCGACCAATCCCCGAGTGGTCGTGCACGTGCTGGGATCGCCCAGAACGCCATCGGGCCAATCGATGGTGGTGTTCACCTCCGACATGGAGAAGGTCCAGTACGAGGAGCCGGTCCTGGACCTTGCGCCGTCGTGGACGGGACTTCGCGGCCGCTGGGACGAGATGGCAACAGGGAACACGCTCTGGAAGCCTGTTCTCTTCGACGCGCGAGGCTGGCCGATGCTTGCCTTGTTCAGCATCAATGGGGAAGGCGCGGCTGGGTCGCGGCTCGATCGCGGCATTCGAGTCCCATCCGAGCCTCGCCAGGTTGCTGTGAGCAGCTTTCCGCGCTGTCTTCCGCTCCGGCCGATCTGGCCTGGCTTCGCTGTCAACTCACTGCTCTACGCCATGGCATTCTGGCTGCTGATCGCAGCGCCGCTGGCGCTGTGGCGCCGCTCGCGCATCAAGCGCGCGCAACTGAGCACCGGATGACAATCCGGTGCTCAGAGTGGTTCCATGCGCATTGAGCGGCGCGCGACACCTCGATCAGTTCACGACCTCGATGTCCTCGCCTTCGGGCCCTTCATCCTCCTCGTACAACTCGCGCAACTGCTCCTCCATCTCCTCGGTTTCCCACGGGCGATAGTCGGGATACTCGGGATCGGTGGTGATGGTCAGCGCCTGCGAGAAGGTTTGATCATCGACCGTGAGCACGATGCGGTAGAGACCGGCCGGCACGAGGCCGCCGCCACGACCGCCTCGGAAGCCGCCGCCGCCGCCACCTCCTCCACCACCGCGCCCGCCGCCTCCTGCGCCCGCACCGCCGCCGCCGCCACCACCACCACCAGGTCCACCGCCGGGTCCGCCCCGGCCTGCAGCGCCTCCTGCCCCGCCTTGTGACGCAGACGGGGCTGGCGGGGCCGGCCGTCGCAGATCCCAATCGACCTTGTACAGACCCGCCTCGCGGGCGCCATCAATTTCGCGCAGCGACTCGCCGGTGATGGGATCGAGGATCTGCAGTTTCACGCGCTGAGCCGGCCGATTCAGCGCGTAGTACACGCTCGCGCCGCTCGGCGGGTTCTGACCTTCGAATCTTCGCAATGTGCCGGCCCGCGAAGCCTCGCGTCGCCAGTAGATCGCCTCGGGGGGCTTGCACAGGATCGCCCGCTGCTCCATGCCATCGCTGGTCAATGCCCGCAGCGGCGTGATGTCGGCAACCCACAGGCTGCGCCCATGCGTGGCGGCGACGATCTCACCCGATGTCGGATGCTGCGCGAAGTCATGCACAGCCACCGTCGGCAGATTGGCGATCTTCGT
>DATKJG010000379.1:0-2478 GCA_035543215.1 Phycisphaerales bacterium
GCTCCCGATCATCTGCCTGCTCGATTGCGACCCGTGGGGGCACTACATCTACAGCGTGATCAAGCAGGGTTCGATTTCGCTGGCGTTCGAATCATCGCGATTGGCGATACCGCAAGCGAAGTTTCTGGGCATTCGGGCCAAGGATTACAGGGAATGCGAGTTGTCTGAAGCGGTGAAGATCGACCTCAGCGAAAACGACACGAAGCGCGCCAAGGAGATCGCTGCCTACCCGTGGTTCGAAGGCCACAAGGGCTGGCAGCGCGAGATCGAGCACATGCTGCGCAACGGCTTCAAGATGGAGGTCGAGTCGCTGATTACTAAGGACATCTCCTATGTGACCGAGGAGTATGTCCCGGCGCGGCTGAAGGCCAAGGATTGGCTGGACTAGGCACTGGCGCCGTGCGCAGTCGTCGGTAGGGAAATGACCTAGTCGGAAGTCGCTACATCTATTTACATTCGACGACCTGCGGACGTGTCTGCGGAACTCGCATCTGTATACGAGTCGGGCTGGCGGTCGCCGCAACTTACGGTAGACTGGGCGGTTCGTCGAAGAACAGATCTTCGTCTCGCGACTTCAACGGCAGTCCCTGCATTTCTTCCGCCTGCCGGTCGCGTGGAACTCTGAAACACCGAGAGGGTTCGATGAGCACCATGACCGCGCCGCACACGAGCCAGACGCCGCCGCAAGCATTCGAATCGGAGACGTGGCACAAACTTCCCCTGCATCCCCATCGCGTGCTCATTGCTGATGATGAGCACCTTGTCGCCAGTGGCGTCGCGGTGAATCTTCGCGAACTGGGATACGAGGTGCTGGGTCCCGCATCCGATGGCGACGAAGCGCTTGCGCTGTGCGAGACGTCTCATCCGGACATGGCCCTGCTCGACATCCGCATGCCCAAGCGCGATGGACTCGCAGCGGCCGAGATCGCCTTCCGGCAGATGGGTATTCCAGTCATGATCTTCTCGGCGTACTCCGATCCAGAGTACGTGTCATCCGGCAATCGGGTCGGGGTCTTCGGCTACCTGCTCAAGCCCGTCACGCAGGATCAGATGCGCGTCGGCATCTCGGTCGCGTGGGGCCGCTTCCTCGATTACGCGCAGCATCACACGGAGATCCTCTCGCTGCGCCAGCGGCTGGAAGACCGCAAGATCATCGAGCAGGCCAAGTGGATCCTGGTGAAGCGGCGCGGCATCGAGGAACCTGATGCCATGCGCCTGCTTCAGAAGCAGGCGCGCAACAATCGCCGGCCGCTGGTCGAGGTCGCGAGAGCGGTGCTGGAGAACGATCAACTCTTCGGCGAGACGTGAGCGACGCGTTCGGGCTCGTTCCCATCGATTCGGAGTGGCGATCTAGAATGAGATCCGCCGGTCACGGAGGGATGGTGTCGCATGATCGTCTTTTCCTGCTGTATGTGCCTGGTGGGTGCGGCCGCCGCCGCAGCGCCGTTGCAGCAATCCCCGCCTGATCGGTCCGGGGGCCAGCCAACGGGCATGGTCTGGATTCCCGCAGGCGAATTCACCATGGGCACCGACGACCCCAAGTCGTTCCCCAACGAGCGGCCGGCCCATCGCGTGCGCGTCGATGGCCTCTGGATGGATGCGACCGCCGTCACCAACGGCCAGTTTCGCGAGTTCGTGAAGGCCACGGGCTACGTCACGACCGCGGAGCGGCCGGTTGATTGGGAGGAACTCAAGAAACAGGTGCCGCCCGGCACGCCGAAGCCGCCAGATGAGATGCTGCGGCCCGGTTCGCTCGTCTTCACGCCGCCCCATCATGCGGTTGATCTGCGCGACATGTCGCAGTGGTGGACGTGGACCGCCGGCGCGGACTGGCGGCATCCCCAGGGCCCGAGCAGCAGCCTCGACGGGAAAGATGACTATCCCGTCGTGCAGGTGAGTTGGGACGATGCGGTCGCCTATGCGAAGTGGGCCGGCAAGCGCCTGCCAACAGAAGCAGAGTGGGAGCGGGCATCGCGCGGCGGACTTGAAGGTCAGCGCTACCCGTGGGGCGACGAGTTCATCCCGTCAACCGGCGCGTTCGCAGGCCGGCACATGGCCAATACATTCGATGGCCAGTTCCCGTTCAAGAACACAAAGGACGATGGCTTCGAGGGCATCGCGCCGGTCAAGTCGTTCCCGCCCAACGCCTACGGGCTGCACGACATGGCTGGCAACGTCTGGAACTGGACGGCCGATCTCTACCGTGTCGATGCACACGCGCAAGCGAAGGAAACGGCGAGTGAGTCTCCAGGCGGCTGTTGCGTCAATCCGCGCGGGCCGCTGACAAGTTTCGATCCGACGCGTGAGATGCCCGACTCGCCGCAGCGCGTGACCAAGGGCGGCTCGTTCCTGTGCAACCCGTCGTACTGCGAGAGTTACCGCCCAAGCGCCCGGCGCGGCACGCCGCCGGATACGGGCACCGGTCACACGGGGTTTCGCTGCGTGATGGATGCCCCTCCGCCAGCATCCAAGTGAGCG
>DATKJG010000380.1:0-2578 GCA_035543215.1 Phycisphaerales bacterium
GACTGCTTCCACTGCGGAACCCGAACCGGTGTTGCTCGCGCGCAGGGCGGGTGAACTGATCGCGCTGATCGCCTCCACCGCGGGCAGCGGGCTGGGCGGCTCGGGCTGCGGTTGAACCCAGAAGCGCGCAGCCGGTCCATCGCCCGTCTGCGTCAGAGACAACAGCGGGGTCGAACTCGCGCTGCTCGCACTATGCGGCAGCACCACACCGTTGTCGATCCCGTCTGCAAAACCGGCGGGAATGTTGGTCAGGCCGGTCCAAGAAGTCGTGCCGGGCGGACCCTGAATGCCCGGCGGGCCTTGAACGCCCGGAAGCCCCTGAATCCCCTGCGGCCCTGTTTGGCCTTGTGGACCGGGTGGACCCTGAATGCCTTGCGGACCCGGCTCTCCCTGCGGACCCGGATCACCTTGTGGACCTTGCGGGCCTTGATTTCCGGCCAGCGCGAACAGCGCCATGGGCGCGGGCGCGATGCTCTTTCGCGGCGCAAGCGTGCTGTAGGCGCCGCTGCCGGCGGGGAAGCGCACCGCGATCTCCAGCCAGCGCTCGTTGCCATCGAATATCCCTGCTCCGAAATCGAGACTCACCGTAAACACACCCTCGGCAACGTTCACGTTGTTCTGCACCGCCGGCACTCCCACCTGCAGCGCGCCGCCACCGGAGCCATCGAAGAGCCGGAACTCGAGATCCACCAGGCCGTTGATCGGTGTGCCGCTCTGGGTCAACCGGCCCTGATACGTGAAGGCGTTGCCCAGCGGAGTGACGCCGCCACCCGCTGACGCACATGCCGCCAGCAGGAACACCACACCGCACAGGCCCTTGAGATGCGTTTGCCGGAACATCGATGGGACTCCTTCAGAGGTCGGGCCGGGCGTCCTTCAAGGACAATCGCGAAACGGCGATCGCACTCACGGCAGCGCCGCGCACTTGCGAGAAATGGCCAGCACGGGCTAGGATTTTGCGTTCCGGTCGCCGTGCAGCATGTCTGCCAGGAGAGGCCGCATGAAGGCAGCCAAGTCCGACGATCTGCTGGCCAACGCCATCGCCGGCGATGACGCTGCCCTGGAGCAACTGCTGGCACTCCACGGTCCTGAGGTGCGACGCCGCCTGCACGGCGCCATTGGCGAGCGCTGGCAGTCAGCCCTGTCGCTGGATGATGTGATGCAGGAGGCCTACACCGACGCCTTCCTCAACATTCGAAGGTTTGTCGCGCACAATGAGGACGCCTTCGCGGCGTGGCTCACAACGCTGGCGCGGCGCAACCTGATCGACGCGATCCGCCTTCTCGAGGCGCAAAAGCGCGGCGGCCAGCACCGGGCGGTCGAGCCCGCAGGACCGGATGAGTCGTGCGTCGCCCTGTGCGAGCGGCTGTGCACCACCAGCAGCACTCCCAGCCGCCGGGCCGCGACCGCCGAGACCTGTGCCGCCCTGCGACGCGCCATGGCCGACCTACCGCCCTCCTACCGGACCGTCGTCCAGATGCTGGATCTCGATGCTCAGCCGGTTGAAGCGGTTGCGTCGGAATTGGGGCGAAGCGTCGGCGCTGTGTACATGCTGCGGGCCCGCGCTCATCGCTGCCTGGCAGACCTTCTCAGCAGCGGCGCGTGAATTCCGCCGCTGCATTCCGCTTGTATGCATGGAGGCGCGATCATCCGGGCTTGTGTGAGTGATTCCGTGCAACCCGATCCCGATTCTGACCTGTCCAGCCGCGAGCGTTCGCTGATCACCGCCGCGCGACGCGACGCGATGACATTGGCCGCCGACGGTCGGCACAACGATGGGCCGATCATCGAATGCCCGGGCTATCAGTTCGTCGGCGAGGTTCATCGCGGTGGCCAAGGCGTCGTCTATCGCGCGGTGCAGGAATCAACCGGCCGCGACGTCGCCATCAAGGTCATGCGCACAACGCCTCTCGCCGGTCCCGATCACGTTCGGTTCGATCGCGAGGTCTGGATTCTCAGCCAACTGCATCACCCCAACATCGTGTCGGTTCACGACAGCGGGCTTGCGGGCAACCGCGTGTTCCTCGTGATGGACTACATCGAGGGCGAGCCGCTGGACGTGTATGTCACGCGGCGTGAACTCTCGCTCGATGCGGTGCTGCGGCTGACGGCGAAAGTCTGCGACGCCGTGCATGCGGCGCACCTGCGCGGTGTGATCCACCGCGACCTCAAGCCCGGCAACATCCGGATCGACGAGCATGGCGAGCCGCACATCCTCGATTTCGGCCTGGCGAAGATCAGCGACGAGGCATCGAGCATGGCGACGCCGCGGGACCTCGCGACTCACACCGGCCAGTTCATCGGCTCGCTGCCATGGGCCAGCCCGGAGCAGGCGCAGGGCAAGCCTGGGCAGGTGGATGTTCGCAGCGATGTCTACTCACTGGGCGTGATCGCCTACCAGTTGCTCACGCACGAGTTCCCGTACGACGTCGGCGGCACATCGCGCGAGGTCATGGATCGCATCCTCACCGCTCCGCCGACACGGCCCAGCACGTTCAGCCGGCACATCAACAACGACCTGGAGACCGTCCTGCTCAAGAGCCTGAGCAAGGAGCCCGCGCGCCGCTATCAGAGCGCC
>DATKJG010000381.1:0-9635 GCA_035543215.1 Phycisphaerales bacterium
ATGTGATCGAATCCGGCCACAGCCACACCGGCAGCGCCGCCAGCATCAAACTTCACCACAATGTGGGTGGGCTGCCCAAGGACCTGGGCTTTGAACTCGTCGAACCGCTGCGGAATCTGTTCAAGGACGAAGTGCGACAGCTCGGCGAGGTGCTCGGCCTGCCCAAGCAGATCGTCTGGCGGCACCCGTTCCCCGGCCCCGGACTGGCGGTACGCGTCATCGGCGAGGTCACACCAGCCAAACTCGCGCTGTTGCGCGAATGCGACGAGATTCTTCTGGAGGAGATCGTCGCGAGCAATCTCTATCGCGCGACGAACCAGGTGTTCGCGGTGCTGCTGCCGATTCAGAGCGTTGGCGTGATGGGCGACGGCCGCTCGTACGAATCTGTCGTGGCGATCCGCGCGGTGGAGACGCAGGATTTCATGACGGCTGACTGGGCGAGAATCCCGTACGACGTGCTGGCGACGATCAGCAATCGCATCATCAACGAGGTGCAGGGCGTCAACCGCGTGGTGTACGACATTTCCAGCAAGCCCCCCGCGACGATTGAGTGGGAATAGGGGCTAGGTGCGCCGCGGATTGCGTCGCGATTGATCGTGCGGATCATCGGCGCGGCCGCTGCTGCGCACTGGCGTGCGCGGCTGATGCGTCGCGGCCCGGGCCATTTCGTCCACGTGGCTGTTGGCATCAGCGTCGTCGCCTGATGCGGTCTTCGCTACGCCGCTGGTCGCCGTGCCGAAGATCATGCGCCCGGCGCTGGTCGTCAGCGAGTTGGTGACCGTCAGAGTCACGTTCTGGCCGATGCGTTCGGCGGCGTCCTCGACCACGACCATCGTGCCGTCGGGCATGTAGCCAACGCCCTGGCCGGCCGCCTCGCCGCGTTTGACGATCTCCACCACCAGCGACTCGCCGGGAATCGCCTGACTCTTGAGCGCGTTGGCGACGTCGTTGAGGTTGAGCACCGTCACGCCACGGATCTGCGCGACCTTGTTGAGGTTGTAGTCGGTCGTGAGAATCCGCAGACTCTGTTCGGCCGCCATCTGCACCAGCATCTGGTCGACGTTGCGTCGGGGCACCTCGGTGGTGTCGATCGAAATCGCCACGTAGGGGTTGGTCTGCAACTGGCTGACCATGGCCAGGCCGCGCCGGCCGCGGGCCCGCTTGAGCTTGTCCGCCGAATCCGCCAGTGTCTGCAGTTCATCGATGACGAACTGAGGCACGATCAGCGGCGCGTCCACCATGCCGGTCTGGCCGACGTTGTGGATGCGGCCATCGATGAGGGTACTGGTGTCCAGCAGCAGCGGCCGCACGCCGCGCACCTGCTTGGCGAATTCAACGTAGGGAATCGCGAGGCGGAAATCGTCCTTGGTCGTGAGGACGATCGACACGGCGAGGTAGCACATCGTGATGCCGATGGCGAGCTTGATCAGGCCCAGGTACGCCGAACTGCTGGGGGTCGTGAGATCCCACGACTTGGCGACAAGATCGAGCATCGTGCCTACCGCGAGGGCGCCGACGAGGCCGGCGATGATGCCGGCGTAACTCGCAAAGACTGTGGCGAGCCGTTTGTTGGGAGTGGCTGCGTCGATGAGCACGACGGCGACGCCGAACACGAACGTCGCGCCGAAGGGGATCACGTAACTCCAGAACGTTGCTTCGCTCTGCGTGCCGGTGATCGTTCCGACAAACGGCAGAAGGCTCACGGTGACCAGCATCACCAGGAAGAGCATGCGCACCGCGAGCAGCACGATGCGCTGTCGCCGGCGATCGGCCTCGGCCTGCTCCGATGGCGAGGTATAGCGCCGGCGTTCCGGCACGCCCGGGAGCACCGGCAGCGCCTCGTCGCTGTTGGCTTCTGTCGAGGGTTGATCGTTCATCGCAATCGGAGTGTACCACGCTCGCCGGTGTCGCTAAGATGCCGCCTCTGTCATCGACCGGCTGAACGCCCGCCATCACCGGCGGGTTCGGAAAGGCGGCGAGGAAAGGCGGCCGGGCCCGGCGAGCGGGCGGCTCGTGAACCTGGTCAGGGCTTGACCGCAGCAGCCATAAGCGACGTCGTCCGAGTCGGCGGTGTCCTGGCCGTCTTTCCACGCCGCCATCGGCCTTGAGGCGTGCTTGATTCGGATCTCGAAGGTAACCTGATGGCCAAGAAAGCGTCCGAGTCAAAGTCACAGACCTCGAGCCTCAAGCCTCAGGCGTACACCGTTCTTGCCCGCCGCTATCGCTCGCGCGAGTTCGATGAGATCGTCGGCCAGGAGCCGATCGCGCGGACGCTGTTGAACGCCATCGAGACCGGCCGCACGGCTCATGCCTACCTCTTCTGCGGGACGCGCGGCGTGGGCAAGACGTCCATGGCCCGCATCTTCGCCAAGGCGCTGAACGCGACTGATGATCTCAAGGAGAAGGACGCCATCGGCGAGGCGATCCTGCGCGGCGACGACCTCGACGTGATCGAAATCGATGCCGCTTCCAACCGCGGCATCGACAATGCCCGTGATCTGATCGCGGGCGCGAGCCTTTCGCCGGCGCGTTCGCCCTACAAGATCTACATCATCGACGAAGTCCATCAGTTGACCAAGGAGGCCTTCAACGCGCTGTTGAAGACGATGGAAGAGCCGCCGGCGCACGTGAAGTTCATCCTGTGCACGACCGAGCCGCAGAAGGTTCCCGCAACGATCCAAAGCCGGTGCCAGCGCTTCGATTTCCGCGCCATCCGGACGGCCAAGATCGCTGAGCACATCCGGCGCATTCTCAAGGATGAGGGTGTCAAGGCTGACGATGAAGTGGTCGCGCAGGTGGCGCGACTGGGCAATGGCTCGATGCGCGATGCGCTGAGCATTCTCGACCGCCTGCTGGCCGGCGGCATGGAGTCGTTGACCGTCGAGGATCTGGAGGAGATGCTGGGGCTGCCCGATCACGATTTGATCGTGAACCTGGTGGATGCGCTGATTGCGTCCGATGCGGCCGGTGCGCTCAAGGCGGGCGATGAACTGCTGCAGAAATCCTCGGGCGTGGAACAGGCGCTGGACCTGCTTTCGGATCACCTGCGCAGCATGATGATCCTCGCGGCCTGCGGCGGTGAGGCGGCCTTCCTTGATCTCTCGGAGGAGCATCTCAACGCAGCCAAGCGTCAGGCTGCTTCGTTCGATGCCTCGGCCCTGGTGCACATGATCGCGCTGTGTGATGCGGTCTCGCGCAACAGCCGCGGCTCGGCGACGGCCCGATCGCTGTTCGACGCCGCCATGGTGCGCCTGGCCATGAGCCGTAACTTCGCAGACGTGACATCACTGCTCATCGGTGGAAGTGGGGCGGCAGGCGACGGCGCCAAGCCTGCGGTCGAGGTCGAAGCAAAAAAAAAAGAACCGGTGACAGAACGGCCGTCAGCAGACACTAAGGCGGAGGCGCGGCCGGCGCTGGCGGCTGAGTTGAAGCCCGGCCCAATGGTTTCGATCGGGTCGTCGGGGGCGCCGGCAGATCGAGCGTCGGCATCGGCTGCCTCGTCGCTGGCTTCGAATCCCCTGGCAGAGCCGGGGGCTCATGGAGAACTCTGGCAGCGTGTGCTGGAGATCGCCAGGGAGAACATGGTCGATCGTCATCGCGTCGAGCATCTGACCTTCCAGTCATTCGATGGCGTGACGCTTCGGTTGGCCCTGGATGACAGCGGCGCGGACATTGCGCGTTTCGTCATGGGGCAGATCGAGCGCATCACGGATCTTGCTCGGCGCGCGGCTGGCGGTCGGACCGTGAGAGTCGAGATCGATGCCAGCTGCGTCGCGCCGCGAGCGGCCCCGAACGCAGGCATCGGAAGCGAGCCGTTGCCGCCGATCATCCAAAAGGCCGTCGATCTCTTTGGCGCCACAATCGTCGCGGTGGACTGACCGCACCCCTACAATCGCGGCATGTTTGACAGTCTCAAGGGAATGGCCGGGATGGCGGGCATGCTGCGCGACCTGCCGAAGATCAAGGCGCGGATGGCGCAGGTCAAGCGCGAACTGGAACAGGTGCATGTCGATTCGCAGGCTGGAAACGGCGCGGTGCGCGTCACCGCCAACGGCCAGATGCGGATCATCTCGATCCGGATCGATCCGACGCTGCTCGCGGCTGTGGCTGACGAGTCCAAACCTGATCATCGCGCGCTGGCCGAGGATCTGATCGCCGCGGCAGTGAACTCGGCGCTTGTGAGCGCAAAGAAGGCGGCGGCGGAGAAGTTCAGCGCCGTCGCGGAAGAACTGAACCTGCCGATTCCAGCGGGCGGGCTTGAAGGGCTGTTGGGATGAATCCATGAAGCGTCCCGGCCCGAAATCCAACGCCAATCCCGAGCCGGTCGAGCGGCTGATAGATGAATTCGCCCGTCTGCCCGGCATCGGTCGTCGCTCAGCCGAGCGCATGGCGTTTCACGTGCTGAAATCGTCGAGCGACGACGCTCTGCGTCTGGCCCGCGCTGTCGAGGACGTCAAGAAGCATGTCAAAGCCTGTTCGATCTGCTTCAACCTCACGGATGTCGATCCCTGCCGCATCTGCTCGAACGCCAATCGCGACGCCTCGATCGTCCTCGTCGTCGAGCAGCCCAAGGATCTGATCGGTCTCGAGCAGACCGGCATGTTCAACGGCGTCTATCACGTGCTGGCAGGTCGCATCGATCCGCTCAACGGCGTCGAGCCGCGGCATCTCACTATCGATGCGCTGCTGGAGCGGCTGGATCATGCCGAGCACAATGCACGCGGCGTGGCGGTGAAGGAAGTCATCCTCGGCACCAATCCGAATCTCGAAGGCGACTCGACGGCGCTCTATCTTGGCGAGCAACTCTCCAACCGCGGAGTGAAGGTGACGCGCCTGGCGCGCGGCCTTCCAACCGGCTCGCAACTCGAATATGCGAGCAAGGCCGTGCTGGCTGATGCGATCCAGGGACGGCAGCAGATGGGGCAGACACCTGTCGAGTGATCCTCGAATTCACTGAAACAGAGTGATGACGTGGAATTGGCGCATCGGTCACGATTGACCGATACCATCATCCGTCCAGCGGTCAGCGTTTGCCACCCATGCGATTCGACACCTCCCAGCACATGCGCCTCAGTCAGACCATGCGTCTGGCGCCGCGCATGATTCAGTCGATGGAGATTCTGCAGATGCCGATGATGGCCCTGCAGGAGCGGATCGAGCAGGAACTCGAGTCCAACGTTGCGCTGGAGCAGGTCGAGCCCGGCGCAGACGCGGGTGAAACGGATGCGTCAACCGCCTCCGACGCCGAGACTGAGAGCGACGATCGCCTGGAGCGACGCGAACTCGTGGTGGGCGAGGATTCCGGCCCGGCGTCGGCCGATGACTGGCAGCGGCTCAGCAATCTCGAAACCACCTATCCGCAGGCCTTCGACAGCGAGGATCGCGCCCCATCCTCGCATTCCGTCGGTCGCACCGCGGGCGAGCGCGACCGCAAGATGGACGCGATGGCCAACATTGCGGCCCGCAGCGCCAGCCTGACTGATCAGTTGCTCGATCAATGGCGGTTTGCCGAGGTGGATACCGACATCGCCGCTGTCGGCGAGCGAATCATCGGCTACATCGACGCCGACGGCCTGCTGGGAGCCGATCTGGCGACGATCATGGATCAGAATCGGACGGTGCCGGGGGTTGAAGCCGCCTCGCTGACGCCCGAACTCTTCGATCGGGCCCTGCGCGAGGTTCAGCGTCACCTCGACGCGCCGGGACTCGCGGCGCGAAGCAATCAGGAGTCGTTCCTGCTGCAGATCGATGCGCTGGAGGCCCAGGACGACGAAGACGACGCGGCCAGCTGCTGGGCCGATGTGCGCACGCTCATCCGCGATCACTGGGACGACCTGCTGCAGAATCGCCTGCCGCGCATCGCGCAGAAGACGCAGATGGCGATGGATCGGATTCACGCCGCGATGGAACTGATGAAGCGGCTGAAGTTGAATCCGGGGCGCGACCTGGTCGACGCCGATGTGCCTCCGGTGATTCCCGATGTGCTGGTGGAGTACGACGAGAACAGCGATCAGTACGTGGCGGCCTTGAGCGACGGCGCGATGCCGTCGCTGCGCATCTCGCCGCGTTACGAGCAGATGGCCAAGGACAAGACCTTCGATTCGCAGACGCGCGAGTTCGTGGGCAACAACGTCCGCAACGCGCAGTGGCTGATCGAATCGATCAACCAGCGCAAGAACACGCTGCTGCGCGTGGTCAACGTCGTGCTGGCGCGGCAGCGCGAGTACTTCGATCACGGTTCGCAGGCCCTCAAGCCGCTGCCCATGATTGATGTTGCTGACGAGCTCGGCGTTCACGTAGGCACGGTGAGCCGCGCGGTTTCCGACAAGTGGCTGCAGACGCCGCGCGGGATGGTGCCGCTGCGGAAGTTCTTCTCCGGCGGCACGGAGACGCAGTCGGGCGAATCGATGAGCTGGGAGGCGGTCAAGGCGACGCTGCAGGAAATCATCGATGGCGAGGACCGCAGCAAGCCGCTGAGCGATGACGAGATCGTCGATGATCTGAAGCGGCGCGGAATCGAGATCGCGCGGCGAACGGTCGTGAAATACCGCCAGCAACTGGATATTCCACCAGCCCGGCGGCGCAAAGTTCACAACTGAAACATCCCATTCGTGCTGGGACCCATGCTGTGCGGGGGATTCGCAATTGGAATACCATTGAATTGCCGATGGACCGTGGCTGCACCGATCACAACCGATCGGCGCTGCGCCCGCCATGACCACACGCCCACCACCCGCCTACGTGCTCTGGTTCGGCCCGACGGGGCTCTCCGTCGCGCGGGCGCTCGGGCGCGAGGGCATTCCCGTGGTGGGACTGCACCACGATGTCAACGAGCCATGCGCGGGCACGCGCTACGCACGCGTGGAGATCCTGCCGCCGCTGAGTTCGGGGGACGGCCCGTGGCTGGAGTATCTGCTGGCACAGGGGCGTGATCTCGCTCCCGTCAAGGCTGTGCTGATCCCCGGCAGCGATGCGTCGTGGATGTTCGCCTGGCGTCATCGCGCCGCGCTCGCACCATACTTCCACGTGTCCATGCCGCAACATGGTCTGGCCGATGAGTGGGTGGGCAAGCCGTATCAATATGCGGCGGCGGAGCGCGTCGGCATTCCCTTCCCGCGCACCTTCACCATCGCCAGCGCCGCCGATCTCGAACGCGCCGCCGGGGAGGCGACTCTGCCCTGCCTGGTCAAGCCGGTGCTCTCGCACCTGTGGCAACGCGAATACGGCACGAAACTCGCTTTCGCGCGCGATGTCGATGAACTCATGCGGCACGGGCGCGACGCCATGGCGCGTGGACTGGACATCATGGTGCAGGAGTACATTCCCGCCGCCGACGACGAGATCTATTGCTATTACAGCTATCGCAGCGCCGAGGGCGCGACGCTCGGGCACTGCGTCATTCGGAAACTGCGGCAGAATGAGCCGCGTTTCGGCAACAGCAGCATGAGCCAGTGCATCGACCAGCCTCGCGTCGTCGAGCAGTCGCTGCGGCTCATGGATGCGCTGGATTATCAGGGGATCGGGGCCATCGAGTTCAAGCGCGACCCGCGCGATGATCAATTCAAGTTGATGGAACTGAACGTGCGGCCGACGCTGTTGATGGGACTTGCCGCCGACAGCGGCGTGAACTTGCCGTTGCTGGCGTATCGCGACCTGCTCGGCGAGAAGCCGCCGGCCCGGACCGTCACACCACGGCGCTACGGCCGGCGTGTGGGCATCTTCATGAATGACCTGCGTTCCGCCCGGTTCTATCACCAGGTCGATGACCTGTCGTACGCGAAGTGGCTGTGGTCGTGGATCGGGGCGCGCGACATCTATTTCGCATGGGACGACTGGGGGCCGTTCCGTGGCTACATCCACATGTTCATCGATCACTTGCGTCGCGGCCGGCTGCGCGGGTTTCCGCTGTCGTTTCCAACCCCAGAGCAGTGGGCCCAGGGCAAATGGGATGGCCAGGTGCATCCCACCGTCACCACTGCGCCGGATATCCGGCGCACTGGAAAGGCGCGAACTCCGTTCGGCCACGCCGCCTGATGCCAATTCACACTGCGCCAAGGCGATCGGCCGGTGCATTGTGTCGATACTGTGAGAAGTCACCCACGATTGTTCGCGCCCCATCAGCGCGACTGCTGCAGTCATGTCCACCTCGGCAACGCCCGCATTCGTGCTGTGGTTTGGTCCAACCGGCCTTGCGATCGCACGCTCCCTCGGGCGGCGTGGCGTGCCGGTGATTGCCCTGCATCATGATTCCAACGAACCGTCGACCGGTTCGCGCTATGCGGATGTGCACATCGTTCGGCCTGTCGAGGAGGATGAAGAAGGTTGGCTGAGACTGCTGTTGGAGGAAGGCCGAAGGCTTCGCGGCGCACGGGCTCCGCTCCTGGTCGCCTCCGATGCGACATGGCTGTTCGCTGTCCGCAATCGTCAGGCGCTTTCGCAGTACTTCGCGATTCCGCTGCCCGAGGTTGACGACGCAACCGAGTGGATGAACAAGACGTGGCAGTACGCGGCCGCGGCCCGCGCTGGGATTCCGTTTCCCCGCATCATGACGCCGTACACGCCGGCCGAACTGCGCGAGGCCGCAGATTCGGTTGCCTATCCGTGCGTGCTCAAGCCCGCCCTCTCACATCTCTGGCGAAAGCGCTATCCCCAGAAACTGGCTTTTGCGCGCACGCGCGAGGAACTGCTTGCCTTCGGCGATGACGCCATGAGTGCCGGCCTGGCCTTCGCCGTGCAGGAATTCATTCCAGCCGACGATAGCGACGTGTATGGCGTGTTTTCCTACGTCGGCCATTCAGGCCAATCGGGTGGTCACTGCACTATTCGCAAGGTGCGCCAGTTCGAGCCCCGGTTCGGGAGCAGTTGCTGCAGCGAAAGCGTCGATGAACCGCGCGTCCTTGAACTCGGTCTGCGACTGGTGAAATCCATAGGTTTCCGAGGCATCAGCAGCGTCGAGTTCAAACGCGACAAGCGCGATGGCGATTTCAAACTGATGGAGATCAACTTGCGCTCGCCGCTGCTGATGGGAGCGGTGATCGACAGCGGACTCGATCTCCCGTACATCGCTTACCGCGATCTCATCGGCGATCCGCTTCCGCTCCAGAAGCCCACGCGGCTGGGGCGGCGCGCTGGCATCTTCGCGCAGGACATTTTCTCCGCGAGGTACTATCGGCAACTCGGCAAACTATCGCTGGCCCGCTGGCTCTGGGGCTGGTTGCGCACCCGCGATCTGCATTTCGCCTGGGACGATCTTGCGCCCTTCCGCGGGTACATGCACACGCTCTTTGATCATTATCGACGTGGCAAGTATCGAGATCTGCCCGCAAACTTCCCGACCGCTGAGGAGTGGGCTCTGGGAGAGTGGCCCTGCCCGACCGCGACCGAAGGTCCACGTGCCGCCCGCCAGGCGCCATCGAAGATGTCGGTCAGCGGCGTTGCGTGACTCGAATTCACTCCGGCGCCGGGGCGACCGACACCTGCAGCGTGGCAGAGCCATCGAGTTCAAAATACTCGACACGCAAGGCGATCTCGCGTTGCGCCTCGACGACTTCGAATTCGTACGACTGCCTCTTCGGCGGGTGCAACGTCCAATCATCGATCACCATCTGGTCATCGCGCCAGACGCGGATGCCGTC
>DATKJG010000382.1:0-3295 GCA_035543215.1 Phycisphaerales bacterium
AAGGCCTGCGGCTTCAATTGCCCGGAGGCGCAGATTCACGAAGGCCTCGCCAAGACCAAGCTGGCCGGCCGTATGGAGTTGGTGTGGGATCAGCCACGCATCCTTGTCGACGGCGCGCACAATCCCGCATCGATCCAGTCGCTGATGCGATGCGTCGGCGCGCACGTGCCCTACGACAGCATGGTGTGCATCTTCGGCTGCTGCGAGGACAAGGACGTCGCCGGCATGCTCGAGCGCGTGGCCCTGGGCGGCGACAAGGTCATCTTCACCCGCGCCAAGACCAACCCGCGGGCCGCCGACCCCGAAGAACTGCAGCGCGAGTTCGCGGAGCGCTCGGGCAAGATGAGCCAGGTCGCCCGGAGCCTGCCCGAGGCCCTGAACCTGGCCACGCGGGCCGTCGGCCGCGATGACCTGATCGTCGTGACCGGCTCGTTCTACCTGGTGGGCGAGGCCAAGAAGTACCTTTCCGAACTGGACAAGAAGAACCTGCAGCAGAAGGAGGCGGACGCTCCGCGCAGCCGCTAGAATCGAGCCGATTCATGACCACCAGTTCCATCAATGTGCGCTCGCTGCTTGCCGCGGACCTCTGAGAGCCGCGCCGCGATCGCCTTGATCAAGACACTCCAAGGGCCTCGCCGAGCGCGGGGCCCTTTTCGTTTGATTGATCGCTGCCAGTTGCCCGGATTCGCCGAAATCTGTTCAGTCGCCCTGCCGAATGAGAGCCATGCCGCAACCGCACGCCCCCGCCAACTCCGCCGCACCTCCTTCGGGAGATGCTGAGCATCCCTTTCGCTATACCGCGGCGCTCGCCAATCTCATCGAGCCGCAGTGGCAGAAGCGCTGGGAGGAGCGCGGCACGTTCATCGTCCCCAACCCCGGTCAGCCGGGCTTCGATGCCAGCCGGCCCAAGTTCTTCTGCATGGACATGTTCCCGTACCCCTCGGGCGCGGGTCTGCACGTCGGCCACCCGGAGGGCTACACGGCGACCGACATCATCAGCCGCTACAGGCGCCACACCGGCTTCAACGTCCTGCACCCGATGGCCTGGGACGCCTTCGGCCTTCCCGCCGAGCAGTACGCGATCCAGACCGGCGTGCATCCCTCTATAACCACGCGCAAGGCGATCGACACCTTCCGCAGGCAGTTGAAGCGATTCGGCTTCAGTTACGACTGGTCGCGCGAGTTCGCGACCATCGATCCCGACTACTACCGCTGGACGCAGTGGATCTTCCTGCGTATCTACGAGGCGTGGTACGACGCGCAGCGCAACCACGCGCGGCCGATCAATGAACTGATCGCTGAGTTCGAATCGGGCGCGCGGGGCCCATGCATCAATCCGAACGCAGCCGAGTTCTCCAACGAGCAGAAGGCGCGGACCTTCGGCGCGTGGAAGTCGCTCAACCGGCAGGATCAGCGCACGATCATCGATTCGTATCGCCTGGCGTATCTCGCCCAGCAGATGGTCAACTGGTGCCCGAAACTGGGCACGGCCCTGGCCAACGAGGAGGTCATCGACGGCCGCAGCGAGCGCGGCGACTTCCCGGTCTTCCGCAAGCCGCTCAAACAGTGGATGTTCCGCATCACCGCCTACGCCGAGCGGCTGCTGAACGATCTGGCGCTGGTGAAGTGGCCGGAATCGACGCGCGTGCAGCAGAGCGAATGGATCGGCCGCAGCGAAGGCGCGGAGATCGACTTTTCGATCGCGGGTTTAGCCGGCGGCGCCTCGCCGCCGCTGCGCGTCTTCACCACGCGCCCCGACACGATCTTTGGCGCGACGTTCATGGTCGTCGCGCCCGAGCATCCGCTGGTCAACGAGATCCTGAAGAAGCCGGCGCCCGCAACTGACGCCGCGAAACTGCGCGCCTACGTCGAAGCCGCTCGCAACAAGTCCGATGTCGATCGCCAAGCCGAAGGCAAGGACAAAACGGGCGTGTTCACGGGCATCTACGCCATCAATCCCGCGACCAGTCAGAAGATCCCCATCTGGACCGCGGACTACGTGCTGATGGGCTACGGCACCGGCGCGATCATGGCTGTGCCCGGGCAGGACATTCGCGACTGGGATTTCGCCAAGCGCTTCAGCCTGTCGATCGTGCGAACGGTCCAGCCTCCGAAAGACTGGCAGGGCGACGCATACCTGGGCGAAGGCCCGGCCATCGCCAGTGCCAACGCCGAAGTCTCGCTCAACGGCCTGAACATCGCCGACGCCAAGCGCACGATCATCGATTGGCTGGAGCGCACCGGCTGCGGCGTGCGCCGCATCAACTACAAACTGCGCGACTGGCTGTTCAGCCGTCAGCGCTACTGGGGCGAGCCGTTCCCGATCGTCTTCGACAGCGAAGGCAATCACTATCCGATCAGCGAGAAGTCCTTGCCGCTGACGCTGCCCGAGATGGCGGACTATCACCCCATCGAGAGCGATGACCCGCAGCCGCTGCTGGCGAAGGCGAGCGACTGGATCAAAACCACGGCCGGCGCGGCCGGCGTCGCTGCGAAACTGCTGCCGCCGAACGCGCCCGTCAAGCGCGAAGCCAACACGATGCCCGGTTGGGCGGGTTCGTGCTGGTACTACCTGCGCTATTGCGATCCCAAGAATGCGCAGCGCTTTGTCTCGCGCGACGCCGAGCGGTACTGGATGGTCAGTACCAAAGGCGATGGTTCACCTCACGCCGGCGGCGTCGATCTGTACATCGGCGGCAACGAGCACGCCGTACTGCACCTGCTCTATGCGCGCTTCTGGCACAAGGTGCTGTTCGATCTCGGCGAGGTGCTGACGCCCGAACCCTTCGGCCGGCTGTTCCACCAAGGCATGATCCTGTCATACGCCTATCAGCGCGCGGACAGGTCGCTGGTGCCGATCGATGCGGTGGAGGTGCGCGGCGAACCCGGGGGCGGCAACTTCATAGAGACGGCGACAGGCCAGAAGGTGACGCAGATCGTCGCCAAGATGTCCAAGAGTCTGAAGAACGTGCAGAATCCGGATGATGTGATCGCCGAGTACGGGGCTGACACGTTCCGCCTGTACGAGATGTACATGGGCCCGCTGGAGGCGAGTAAACCGTGGAATCCACGCGACATCGCCGGTTGCTTCCGCTTCCTGCAGCGCGTGTGGCGGCTGGTCGTCGATGAGCAGACCGGCGCACTGCGATTCGCGCCATCGCGCAGCGACGAGATCGAGAAGCACCTGCATCGCACCATCGCCAAGGTCGCAGGCGACATCGAGCGCCTGGCGTTCAACACGGCCATCGCGACCATGATCGAGTTCACGAATGCCGCCACGGCGGCGGGCGGGATC
>DATKJG010000383.1:0-2039 GCA_035543215.1 Phycisphaerales bacterium
GCGCGAATGGCGCTACGCCCGGGCCTGGCTCTATCGCTCGCTGGGCGGACCGGACGGCGCTTCGGGAGGGCACGCCGATGACCAGTAGCCTCGACATGCGCGCCTGCGAGATCTTCAAGGCGGCGCTGGAACACGAAGCGCCGGACCGATCAGCGTTCGTGCAGCAGCAGTGCGCCGGCGACGAAGCGCTTCGCATCGAGGTGGAATCGCTGCTCGACGCAGACGACGACGCAGGCGGCTTCCTTGGCCGCTCGCCCATCGACAGCGACGCCCTGCTCTCAGCCGATGACGCCCGGGCAGATCGACTGGTCGGCCAGCAGATCGGCCGCTACCGCGTGCAGCGACTCATCGCTGCCGGAGGCATGGGCGCGGTGTACGAAGCGATGCAGGATTATCCGCAGCAGATCGTCGCTCTGAAGGTGATGCGGCAGGGGATCGCCTCGCGTTCGGCCCTGCGGCGCTTCGAGTACGAATCGCAGATCCTCGCGCACCTGCATCACCCCGGCATTGCGCAGGTTCATGATGCGGGCGTGCACGATGACGGCTCGGGCGGCGTGCCGTATTTCGTCATGGAGTACGTTCCCGGCGCTCGCTCGATCATCGAGTTCGCACGCGCCTCAGAGCTTTCGACGCGCGCCCGGCTTGCATTGTTCATCTCGGTGTGCGACGCAGTGCATCACGGCCACCAGAAGGGCATCATTCATCGCGATCTCAAACCCGCGAACATCCTGGTCGATTCAGAGGGGCGCATCAAGGTCATCGACTTCGGCGTCGCGCGAGCCACCGATTCGAATCTGACCATCACGACGATGCAGACGAACGTCGGTCAGCTCGTGGGCACGCTGCAGTACATGTCGCCCGAACAGGTCGAGGCCGACGTGCATGATCTCGATATGCGCAGCGACGTGTATTCGCTGGGAGTGGTGCTGTACGAACTATTGTGCGGCCGACTGCCCTACGACCTGAGCAGCGCACGCGTCTACGAAGCGACGCGCCTGATTCGCGAGCATGCTCCGGCCCGGCCATCGACGGTGGATCGCGCCCTGCGCGGCGACCTCGAAACCATTGTGTTGAAATCGCTGGAGAAGGATCGCACCCGCCGCTACCAGTCGGCCGCGGATCTCTCCGCCGACATTCAGCGGTATCTGACGAATCAGCCGATCGCCGCGCGGCCGCCGAGCGTGGCGTATCAGGTGCGGACGTTCGCGCGGCGGAACAAGGCGCTGGTGATCGGCGTCGCGGCGACCTTCGCGGCACTTCTGGGAGGCCTCATCGCCGTTTCGGTTCTCGCTGTGCGAATCAGCCATGAGTCCGCGCGCCGGGCGGAGATCAACCGATTCCTCGAGTCGATGCTCATCGTTGGAGATGCCAACCCGTTTGTCCCCGGAGGTGAGATCCAGCCACAGCACTTCGGCGCCAACATTCGGTTGGTCGACGCCATCGATGCCGCTGTCAAGCGACTGGACCGAGAGCCGCTCAACGATCGCGAGGCCGAGGCAACCATCCGCCACCGCGTGGGCATGATCTATTTCTGGATGTCGCGATTTGACGACGCGAACGCGAATCTTCGGTGGGCGTTCGATGTCCGTTCCGAAGCGCTGGGCGACGAGCATCCTGACACGCTCGACACGAAACTTGGGCTGGCATTCTGCAAGGTCTTTCTGGCTGACAGTAATGCCGCCGAGGACGATGCCTTGGCTGTTGTCAATACCTACAAGCGCACCTTGGGACCGGCGGACTGGCGCACGCTCAATGCGATGTATGTCCTGGCGATTGCTCAGATGTACCTGCAGTACGTCGACGATGGCGAGGCCACGTCACGCGCGATGGCTGCCATCCTTGAGGCCAATCCCGATGTGCAACATAAATACCCGCGTTCGCTTCCAATGGCTTTGCGCGCATACTGGGTGCACGGACGGGGGTGTCTCAATGAGGCTGATGGGCTGGCACAGGAGGCGATCGCTGCGGCGGAAATCGATAGCCCGCTTTCCCTGACCCATGGATGGGCGATCATGCTGCGCGGGTGGATCCTCGACCAG
>DATKJG010000384.1:0-5971 GCA_035543215.1 Phycisphaerales bacterium
GGTCCGGTCACGGCGTTGACCGGCTGCGTTGACGCGGCACAATCCAAGAAGGCTTGAGGCTTGAGGCTTGGGGCTTGGGGTCATGCCGCAGGCAGATTCGCCGTGGCGAACCTGGAGGTCGGGCACAAATGCACCAGATCGACAGCAACCTGTACGACGCGTGGCAGCGGGTGGTGGAGCGCTGCCGCCGCGATCCCGTCGAGACCCTTCGCCGCGCGCTGCGGCAGATGGGCAAGGGACTCAACCAGCCCATGCGCGACTGGTGCCTGTGCCTGCGCGCCTCCGACCGACGCATCGACTCGGGCGATGTCATCATCGAGGCCCTGCCCGATGAAGACCTCTGCATCGAAGATGACATGAACGAACTGATCGGGCTCCGCAAGGCGCACCTGGTCACGCTCGAGGGGCGCGATGTTCGACGCCTGACCGCTCCGATCCACGTGCACCTGCCGGGCGTGCCGCAGAAGGAACTGGCGAAGATGGCCGGCGTGAAGCGCGGCTTCACCAGCAGGTGGATCAAGGCCGGCCACGCGTCGGTGGTGGATATCGGGCCGCGCGGCGAAAAAATCGTCTGGACGCCCGGCGGCCTGGACCCCAACAACTACAACGGCCGCCCGCCCGACCCCATGTGGGGCACGATGTGGCGCCAGATGCACGAAGAGTTCCCGCTGGAGTACAGGCAGCGCCTCATGCGCGTGCCGTGGTTCATCCATCGGCTCGGGCGGCGGAAGTTCCAGGGATTCGAGTGGCTGTGTCCCGGCCGGTACGTGCGCGTGCGTGCCGGGGCGCGTGTGGGGGCGGTGGACTTGCCATCATCGCGCGGGGGGCGGAGCGCGGCGCTGTTGTCGGCGATGGATTGCAACGACGCCGAGGCCTTCGGCCGCTGGGCGGCGGCCAACGGCGGCGTGCTGCTGGCGAACGGCTCGTGGGAGTTTGCGGATGATCCGCGTGAGGCGGAGGGTGCGGTGGGCGGTGCTTCGGTTTTTAGTCAAAAACCGTACAATGGCGAGGTTCCGGACGAGGCTGACGCATGCACCGCGACGGCCGAGCCGGCGCAGCCGAAGGTTCGCGAAAGCCCGAAGCGCGAGCGGCAGATCGAGCACGAGCGCTGCGCGCGGTTTCTTTCCTTGACGCTGCCTCCCCTGTCGCACCTGCGTCGGCCCGGCGAATGCGCGGAGGTGGAGTACGTGCACGTGCCCTGCGGCCGGCGGTGCCATTTTCTCTACGCGCCGATGCCGGTGTGGACGCTGGTGGCGGCAATGGGATTCGATGAAGGCCTGCCGCTGCCCGAGGGCTGCGGCTTGGGTTCGACGTGGCGGCCGACGGGGCAGACGATCGCGGCCGGGCAGGGCTGGCGTTCGTTCGCCTGCAAGAAGTGCTGGGGTGTTCGCGCGCCGAGCCAGACGACCTATCGGGGATGGAACGACTTCGTAACGCTGGTGAGCGGCGGCCTGCTGCTGGGCCGCGACGTGCCGCGGCCGGACAACAAAGCGCCCTTGACGCGCAAGCGCGAGAGAGAATCGCGCAGGTCGATTCGGTAACTGCATTCGGACCATGGCGCGGGTGTTCAGACCTGGTGAAGCCGGTCTGCCGGAGCCGGTGTTGCCCGAACTTGCGGCGCGCATGCATCGTCTTGTTGCATGGCGGTTGGCATTACACTGCCCGCCGCCGCGACCATGAGTGCCACTTCCGCCGCCACAGCGCTTCGCGCGCGAATTGAAGATCGCAGCGCAGTCGTCGCCATCATCGGCCTGGGCTACGTCGGCCTGCCGCTGGCCCGCGCGGTGTTCGACGCCGGGTACAACGTGCTGGGATTTGACGTCGATCACGGCAAGATCGAGAAACTCGCGCGCGGCGAGCCCTACCTGCAGCACCTGGGCAGCGAACTCATCGCGCCGTTCGTGAAGGCTGATCGCTTCCGCGCCACGAGCGATCCGAAGCAACTGACCCGGGCCGATGTCATCATCCTGTGCGTGCCCACGCCGCTGGGCGCGCACAACGAGCCGGACATCAGTTACGTGCTCAACTCGACGCGCATGGTGGCGGAGAGCCTGCGTGCCGGGCAACTGATCGTTCTCGAATCGACGACCTACCCCGGCACGACGCGGCAGGACATGCAGCCGATCCTCGATGCTCGCGGCCTGATGTGTGGCGTGGATTACTTCCTCGCCTACTCGCCCGAGCGCGAAGACCCCGGCCGAAAGGGCATGACCACGGCTGCGATCCCCAAACTCGTGGGCGGCGTGGACGCGGCATCGACCGATCTGGCCATCGCGCTGTACAGCCGCTGCATCAAGCAGGTGCATCGTGTGTCGTCAGCGGAAGTCGCCGAGACCGCCAAACTGCTCGAGAACATCTTCCGCGGCGTGAACATCGCGCTGGTGAATGAACTCAAGGTCGTGTTGACGGAGATGGGCATCGACATCTGGGAGGTGATCGAGGCCGCTTCGACCAAACCCTTCGGCTTCATGCCGTTCTATCCTGGCCCGGGCCTGGGCGGCCACTGCATTCCCATCGATCCGTTCTACCTGACATGGAAGGCCAAGGAGTACGGCCGCTACACCAAGTTCATCGAACTCGCGGGCGAGATCAACAAGCACATGCCCGAGTACGTCGTCGAGCGCCTGATCAGTGCGCTCAACGATGAACGCAAGGCCATTCGCGGCGCGAAGATTCTCGTCGTCGGCATCGCGTACAAGCCCAACGTTGATGACATCCGCGAATCGCCTGCGGCCGAGGTGATCGACCTGCTCGGCAAACACGGAGCCGACGTGCGCTATCACGATCCGCACTGTCCGGTGTTCCCGAAGATGCGGCACTACCAGATCGACCTGGAGAACCAGCCGCTGACCGAGGCGAATGTGCGCGACGCCGATGCAGCGTTGATCATCACCAACCACGATGCGATCGACTACGGACTGCTGGGCCGCTGCGCGAGGCTGATCGTGGATTCGCGCAACGCGATGTCGCGCGTGCCCGCGGAGCAGGTCAAGGCCCGCATCGTCAAGGCGTGATGGCGGCAGTCAGAATGAGTGTCTGGGCCGGACCGTTATCTCTTGGTCTGATTCAGCGACGTGGTGTCGATCTTGTTCACGCTGTTGAACAGATGGAGCGTCGAGGCCGGCGATGACTGGGCGGGCACGCGGACGATGAAACGGCCGTTGGCGGTGTTGTACCAGGCGCTCTTGTCGCCGACGACGCTCGGATCGAAGGTCTTGACAGCCGGGTAGATCTGATCGACCGCGGCGTTCACGACCTCGATGATGAGCGGCCCATTGTTCCAGGAATGGTCGGGCAGGTGGCCCATCTTGAACCAGGTGCCATCGATCGACTGCGGATAGCCCTGGGCTGAGAGCGGCACATCGCGGGCACCGGCGTGCTGGATGATCAGGCTCTTGATCTGGGTCGCGTTCGAGGCCATCGCCTCGGTGCGGGCCACATCGCTGGTGCTGCCGAACATCGGCACGACGATCGCGGCAAGTATCGCCAGGACGCTGACGACGATCATCAGTTCGATGAGCGACATCGCATGTCGGGCTGAGCGTGGATGAGTCAAGTGCCGCATGCCGGAATCTCCGGAGCTTCGATCGTCGGCCGGGGGGCGTGAAGGCCACTGTTGCCATCATCGGCTTGGGGCGATCTCGGCGATGAACGGATCAAGCCGATAAATCCGGCAATGCCGACGCCGCGCCGCCGACAGCCCGCGCCCTCCGCCCAGACAACGCCGAGCGCCGATGTTCCGCAGAGCGAATCGCTGTTGCTCCTTGTGACCGGCTCGACGATCGCCTCGGAGATGCGCGATCGCCCCATTGCCTACCGGCTGCGCGAACGCGTGCTGGGATGGCTCGACGCGGCCCGGAATGGGAATGGCGAGGCTCCGGTCCTGCAGCCGGTCGTGTGCAGCGATCTGTGGTATCTCAACGCGCGGGAACTCGACGATCGGCCGGCGATTGCGATCGGCGAGCCATCCAGCAATGCTGCCACGGCCTTGATTTCCAGCCGCCTGCCAACCGCCTTCGTCATCGAAGGCAGCCTGCGGGTGCACCTGGATCCGGAGTTCATCGATCTGCGGGCGGCCCTGTGGGGGGTGACCGCAGCGTCCACGGCAGCGGCCATCGATCTGTTCGCCGAACGCTACCTGGATGCGTTCCTCAACGCTGTCTGAGGCACCAGGGCGCCATTTCGCTTGCCCCGCTCGAATCCTGTGCTATTGTTGTTCTGTCAGCGGATGAGCGTGACGGGTCTATCCGGCGCGAGCCGGAGATCGTCCGTCCCGCTTTCGTGCTTTTTGGGCAACAGTGAACTCGCCCGGCACGAAGGCACAACTGGCTTCCTACCCCGCAGGAACCACGCTCATGGCCGTCCCCCCCGCCACTCCCGCGTCACTCGTTTTCATTCGAACCTCCGTCACTGAGCCTCGCCGGCCGCGCCTGGGCTTCTCGCTCACCGAGTTGCTGGTGGTGATCGGCATCATTGCGCTGCTGGTGGGCATCCTGCTGGTGGCGTTGGGCAAGGTGCAGGTCAAGGCCCGCCGCACGCAGACTGAGTCGGTGATGCAGCAGGTCATGAATGCGGCCAACACCTTTCACGAGGAGAATCTCCGCTATCCGGGAGTAATTCCCGAGGTGGTCCTGGCAACGAGCCCACCTCAGATCTCCAGCACCGAGAACATGCTCCTCGATCTCCTTGGCGGCTTCCGCGTGCTGCAGCCGACTGACATTCGCACTGCTGGCAACGCTGCGTTCGATTCGTACGAGACTTTCCGGCTGCAGGCCGTCGCCACCAGTTCGCTGGTCGGCCCGCTGACCTGGGCAACCGCATCCGGCGACTGGGATCTCGTGATCGATACGCGAAAGATCGGCGAGGGGCCGGTGATCAACGGCAAGCCGCATGCCCCGTACTTCACGCCCGGCGCGAGCGACATACCGAAACTGGGCGGACACGCGGACCTGCCCGAGCTGGCCGATGCCTGGGGCCAGCCGATTCTCTATCTGCGCCAGTTGCGCGAGCGCGGCCCGCTTGTCGCGCCCGCGAACAACGCGCCCGCGCCGCAGTTCCTTCGCGGCGGCCTCTTGATGTACATCCAAGCCACCAGCCTCGGCGAACTTGCCAAGGACCAGTCGACCACGAGCATTCTCAGCACGGCCCCCGACACGGACGCGACGCTGGCGAAGATGCTCATGCACGCAGCCATCGACAATCAGGCCAAGGGCGGCATGTGCCTGATCTCCGCCGGACCCGATGGCGTGTACTACTCGCGCTTCGACGGCCCGGGCTCCAACTCTACACCGATCGATGACATCGTGACCAACGGCACGCCGGAGTTCAACAACATCAAGGTCGTCGATGACTACGACGACGTGCGCGTCTTTGGCGGCGGGTGAACGGAAACTGATCATGCGCCATGCCGCAGGCGATCTGGCGTGGCCTGCTGGGCGAGCCTGAACCATGACCACTCACGACCAAACTTCCGTGATTCGCCGCACAGCCGGCTTCACGCTCATTGAACTGCTGGTGGTGATCGCCATCATCTTTGTGCTCCTGGGCACGCTGCTGGTGGCACTCAAGACCGCGCGGCGCGGGGCCGAGCGCAGCGAATCGCTCAGCGCCCTGCGCGGCCTCATGACCGCGCATACCGCCTACAGCACCGACCACAACGGCCGGCTCATGCCCGGCTATATCGACCCGGCCGACATCGGCACGGGCCCCGGCCAGATCGACATCAAGGCCAGGCTCAAGAACGGTTTCGATCTTGCTCCGGGCGATGTGGCGCCGTACGTCTGGCGGCTGGCGCCGTACTTCGATGACAACTGGGCCGCCGTGATGAAGGACTATCGCGACAAGCAGCTGATCGGCCGGCTGGAAACGGAATACGCCGACGGCTCGGCGGCAGGTGTCTTCGGTCCCGGGACCGTCGGGCCCAACGATCTCGGAATCGCCCGCATGCCGGCCTACGGCCTGAATTCGATCT
>DATKJG010000385.1:0-2753 GCA_035543215.1 Phycisphaerales bacterium
AAGCGAGTACATTTTGGTATGTCCGTCAACCCGAACAAGGCCCTGTGGGAAAAGGGCGACTTCACGCGCATCGCCGACAGCATGCGCAACAGCGGCGCTGCTCTGGTGGCGAAACTCGGCATTACCAGGGGAATGAAGGTCATGGATCTCGGCTGCGGCGATGGCACGACCGCGATCCCGGCCGCTCAACTTGGCGCGGACGTGACGGGCGTAGACATCGCGTCGAACCTTGTTGCCGCCGGCAACCGGCGTGTGCAGGAAATGGGACTGAAGAACTGCCGCTTCCAGGAAGGCGATGCGTGCAACCTTCACGAATTGAAGGATGAGTCGTTCGACCTCGTGGTGAGCATCTTCGGAGCGATGTTCGCGCCCAAGCCGTTTGACGTGGCGAACGAGATGGTGCGCGTCACGCGCAAGGGCGGCCGGGTGGTGATGGGGAATTGGATTCCGGGCGACCCGACGCTCGTGGCGCAGATCCTGAAGATCAGTTCCGCCTACACGCCGCCGCCTCCCGAAGGATTCGTCAGCCCGATGACCTGGGGCGTTGAAAGCAATGTCATCGAACGGTTCGTCAGCGCGGGAGTGCCGCCGGAACGAATCTCATTCGTGCGCGACACATTCACGTTCGACTCTCCGAAGCCGCCCCCTGATTTGGTCACGGCGTTCCGCCAGTTCTACGGCCCGACCATGAACGCATTCGAGGCGGCTGAGAAGTATGGCCGCGCTGCCGATCTTCAGAAGGAACTTGAAACGCTCTTCAACAGCCAGAACAGGAGCCCAAGCAAGAGTGCCACCTCGATTCCCGCGACGTTTCTGCGAGTGACGGTTGTGCGATAGCGATGCCCCAGGAGGGGCACAGCGACGAAGCGCGTTCCGCGCGCCACATGCCCTGTCGTTCTCGCCTGAAACCTCAATACCCTGCTTTCTTGTCCACCACGTTCAGCAGCGGCTCGCCCGCGCCGAAGCGTCGCATGTTCTCCAGCATCAGGGTGCGTCGTCGCTGATCGGTTACTTCAGCATCGGCGGCGACGTGCGGCGTGATCACGACGTTCTTCATCTTCCACAGCGGCGAATCGACAGGCAGTGGCTCCGGATCCGTCACGTCCAGACACGCTCCGGCAAGATGGCCTGACTTCAGCGCGGCGAGCAAGGCGTCCGTCTCAACCACCTGGCCGCGCGCGATGTTGATGAGATGCGCGCCTTGCTTCATGGCCTTAAACGCCGCCTCATTGAACACGCCTCTGGTCTCAGGTGTCAGCGGCACGCACACGGCGACGACGTCAGCCTCGGGCAGCATGGCCAGCAGATCCTGCGGCTTGCCGACGCGCTCAACGTAGTCGGGCGCTGGAGTCTCGCTGCGACGCGTGGCGATGACGCGCATGCCGAAGCCGTGGGCGCGCTGGGCGATCTCTGAGCCAATACCGCCGATGCCGACGACCAGCATCGTCTTGCCGTGCAGCGAGGTGGACGGCGTGGGCGGCGGATTCTCCTGCCACCGTCCGGATTCCTGCGAATCGCGGTAGTACTCGAGATTGCGCGTGAGCACCAGCAACATGCCGAAGGCATGATCGGCGATGGCCGGGCCGTGCACGGCGCGCATGTTCGTAAGCACGATGCGATCATTCTCGACCAGCGGCTTCATGCTCATGTAGCGATCGACGCCCGCGCTCAGGGCCGCCACCCAGACGAGTTTCGGCGCCTTCGCCAGGAGCTCGGGTGACAGGACGCGCACGTCGATGGCCTGGGCTTCACCTGCGTGCGTGAGCGCGGATTGGCGGTCGAGCCCGGCGACGATGTTGACATTCGGCGCGGCCTTCTTCCATTCGGCAAGTTCTTCCTCGCTCACATCGCCGGTGAGAAACGTCAGTGGCACGCGCTGGCCCGCGGGCATGGCGAACGCGACGACGCTGTTGCGCGTCGAGCCGATGGCCTCAGCGGCCTCCGCGCCGGCTCCACCTCCGCCGGCGGCCGGCGGCGACTGCATCGCACCAAGCAACGGCGCGGGACGCGATGCGCAACCCGCGCATGCCAGCACGACGGCGACCAGTACGATCCGGCATCTCAGGAATCTCATGACATCACTGTACATGGATCGTCCCCGGGACACGCATCGCCCACGATGGACTGCGTGGTCAATTCCGATCGCTTCGAGTACCTTGCCCATCCCTCAACGGAGACTTCTCGCATGGGCATCATGGATGGCAAGCGCGGCCTCGTAGTGGGCATCGCCAACGATCACTCGTACGCGTACTTCATCGCCGAGAGCCTGCTGCGCGAAGGCGCGACGTGCCTGTTCACGCACCTGCCCGGCGAGAAGATGCTCCGCCGCTGCGCCAAGGCCATCGAGCAACTCGGCCTTGAGTCGGGCAAATACTGGCTGCAGTCGATGGATGCAGGATCGGATGAAGACCTCGATCGCGTCTTCAACCAGATCAAGAGCGACGTCGGCTCGATTGATTTTCTGGTTCACTCGATCGCGTTCGCCGACAAGGACTGGCTGAAGGATGGCCTGTTCACCTCGACGCCGCGGCTGGTGTTTACGACCGCGCTCGACATCTCCGCATACACCTACATGGCGATGGCGAATCGTGCGGCTCCGCTCATGACGAACGCCGGGGGGGGCGGCATGATCGCAATGAGTTACTACGGCGCGGAGAAGGCCGTGCCCGGTTACAACGTCATGGGAGTGGCCAAGAGCGCACTCGAGTCGGCGACGCGCTATCTCGCGCACGATCTGGGCGCCAAGAACATCC
>DATKJG010000386.1:0-3347 GCA_035543215.1 Phycisphaerales bacterium
GCAGCGCCTTCGAGCATGAGCGGCACGCACATCGCCTGCTGAATCTTGAGATCGACGATGGAGTGCGCGGTGGGGATGATCATGTCGCCGGTGCTGACCTGCACGGGCTGGCCTTGCGAGGCTTCGCGAATGAGCGAGCGGCTGAGGCGCGGGCCGGGCGACTGGGCGGAGTCACCGGAGTGAATGGCGCCGGTCTCGGCGATGATGACGACGGTGCCATCGGGCATGAGCGGCCGCAGCAGCGCGGCGTTGGGGAAGCCGGTGCCGCGCGTCGCTGCGTCGATCACGGCCTCGGCGAGGGCCTGCTCATCCTCGGCGGCGACGATGGCTTCGGCGCAACTCAGCAGCAGGCGCAGACGTTCCTGCGCGAGATCGCCCGAGGCCGCGGTGATCGTGCGCATCGCGCCCAGCGTGTGGCTGACATCATCATCGAGCGTGCGCACCTGGCGCTCACGCGAAGCGCCGGCGAGCGCGGCGCCCTTGCCATCGCGCACGACCAGGCGCAGCGTCCACGGCGAGATCTCGATGATGTCGCCGGCCTGCACGGGGCAGGGCTCGTGCGGCGGCAGCGGCTGGCCGTTGAGGCGCGTCTGGTGCCGGCTGCCGAGATCGACGAGGACCCAGCGCGGGCCATCGGCGGTGTCGATGTAGCGGAACTCGGCGTGATCGCGCGAGACTTCGGGGCGATCGAGGACGAGCGCATGCGTCGTGCGGCGGCCGATGGTGAGCACCGCGCCGGCCCCCCCACTGCCTCCACTGCCTTCAGCGCCCACAACGGCGGCGTTCGGGCCGGAATGTTCCAAGGCGCGCTCGACCGGCTCGGGCCCGCTGACGGAGATCAGCAGCAAGTCGGTGTCTGGCGAGAGGTTGCGCAATGCACTGGCCGGCCGTGGCATCGCACTAGCGTAACCCCGGCGCGCCGCGAATGCTGCGGCCGAGGCGACCGGTCAACTTTGCAGGCTGCGCGCCGTCGAATAGACTCTTCGATTCCCTCAGATTCGCAACCTCCCTTGGAAAGGTGCAACTCATGTCGATGATCACTCTTCGCACGCGTGGTTTGGTTCGCTCGATGTGTCTGGGCCTGCTTGTTGTTGTTGCCGGGTGTTCGTCGTCTGGCGAGAAGGCCGTGTCGCGTTCGGAGCAGACAGTTGAGAGCATCGCTGACTTCCGCAATCAGGTCGCCAATGCGAGCAAGCAACTCGACAAGACCATGGCGTCGCTGGACGGCGTGATGAACGCGTCGGGCGATCGCAAGAAGGCTTTCGAGACGTACATGAAGGAAGTCGCCAACCTGAAGGAGGAAGGCGATGAGGCCAAGCAGCGCTCGGATGATCTGCGCGAGCGATCGAAGGAGTACGTCGCGAAGTGGCAGCAGGACGTTTCGACGGTGAGCGACCCCGCGCTCAAGGCCCAGGCCGATGCCCGCCGGGCGCAGATTCAGGACCGCATTGGCGCTATTCAAGCCGACGCACGCGCTGCGGGCGACGCCTACCGGCCGCTCATGAAGGAACTCACCGACATCCAGACGGTGTTGGCCAACGACCTGACAGCGGCCAACGTGCAGGGCGTGGCGCCCGTGGCCGCAAAGGCGCACCAGCATGCAGCGGAGTTGCGCAAGAGCCTTGATGCCTTCGTTGCGGAACTCGACAGCCTGGGCGGCGCGATCGGGCCCAAGGGCGCCTGAGAAGCCAAAAAAAGCAAAGCCTGGGCTTCCTGCTGATTCGAGTCTTTCGACTTGAGGCAGGAGTCCAGGCGATGCACCAGACCATTCGCCGGGCCGGGACGATGGGTTGTCAGGTGTTCACCCGGTTCGGATCTACCCACCCGGCTGCCCTGGTTGCGTGGTTGTGGTCTCGCCTGTTGTCGTTGCTTCAGCAGCGGCAGCCGCGTCGCTGCGCCAGGTGTCGTCGCGCATGTTCCAGCCACCGCCGAGGGCCTTGTACAACTGCACGTACGCCAGCAACTGCTGGGTGTGCGTGTCGGCGAGGGCCTGTTCGGCGGGGAAGAGTTCCTGCTGGGCTTCCAGGACCTCGAAGTAGCCTGCGCGTCCGGCGGTGAAGCGCTCGATCGCCAGTCGCACGGCATCGACGAGCGACGTGACCGCGACCTGCTGCTCAACCTCGACCTCGGTGAGTTTCTGCCGCGCGATGAGGGCGTCAGACACCTCGCGCAGCGCGATGAGCACGCTTTTCTCGTACTGCGCGATGGATTCATCCCAGAACGCGCGGGCCTGCTGCACCTGGCCCTTGAGGCGTCCACCCTGGAACAGCGGCCCGCCGAGTTCGCCGGCGATGCCCCACGCCGTTCCGCCGTTCGATGCGAACATGGAAAGTTCCGGGCTGGCGCGGCCGAAGAGGGCCGTCAGGCCGATGCGCGGGAAGTAATCGGCGATGGCGACGCCGATCTCGGCGTTGGCGGCGACCATCTGGGCCTCCAGCGCACGGATGTCGGGCCTTCGCTGCAGCAGGTGCGACGGTACACCAACGGGAACCTCGGGCTGGACGACTTGATCATCGAGCGCGGCGGTGCGCGAGATCGGTTGCGGCGCGTGGCCGAGGAGGATGCTGATCTGGTTCTCGGTCAGGGCGATGTCGCGCTCGAACTGAGGAATGGCGGCGGCGGCGCCGGACTGCGAAGCGCGGGCCCGCAGCACCGGCAATTGCGATTCGACGCCGCCGGCAGCCCGGCGCTGGAAGATGTCGGAGGTCTGGCCGAAGGAATCGCGGTTGCGGATCGCGATCTGCTTCTGCAAATCGAGGCCCAGCAGCGTGAAGTACGACTGCGCGACATCGCTGACAAGCGCGAGCATGATGGCGCGGCGGGTCTCTTCCTCGGCGAGGAGTCGCGCCAAGGCGGCATCATCGGCCCGGCGAATGCGGCCCCAGACATCAAGTTCCCAGAACGCATCGAGCGTGAGACGGCTGGCGTTCTCCGTCTGGTTGCCGTTGAACTGCGCGATGTCGCCCGCGCTGTTGCGGCCGCGGCCGGAGGCGGCGTTATATTCAAGTTGCGGATAGAGCGGCGAGCGCGTCTGGGCGCGGATGCCTCGCGCCTGCTCGATGCGCGCGATGGCGATTCGCAGGTCATGATTGTTCACAAGCGCTTCATCAATCAGCGCGACGAGCGTCGGGTCGTTGAAGACTTCCCACCACGGACGATCGGCCAGCGACGCGGCATCGGCCCCTGCCGTCTGCGGGCCGTCGCGGAAGGCGTCGGGGGTCGTGATCGGCGGGCGGTAGTAGTCGGGGCCGACCTTGCAGCCGGTGAGTGACAGCACACACGCGATACACACGAGAATCGTCGACTGTGGAATCTTCATGAGGGCGTTTGTTCTGCTAACGCTTCTG
>DATKJG010000387.1:0-2423 GCA_035543215.1 Phycisphaerales bacterium
GGCCGCGCGCCGGCGTTCGCCACCGGCATCAAGCTTGCCAACCCTTCGCTCGATGTCTGGCTCGTCTCGGGCGATGGCGATCTGCTCTCGATCGGCGGCAATCACACGATGCACCTGTTCCGCCGCAATGTCGACATCAACGTCATCCTGCTCAACAACCGCATCTATGGCTTGACGAAGGGCCAGTACTCTCCCACCAGCGAGTTCGGCAAGAAGACCAAGTCCACGCCCATTGGTTCGCTCGACTATCCGATCAATCCGCTCATGCTCGCACTGGGTTGCGGCTGCACGTTCGTGGCGCGCACCATCGACATCGATCTCAAGCATCAGGAGCAGATGATGCTTCGCGCCGCGACACATCGCGGCACGACGCTGACTGAGGTCTACCAGGACTGCAACATTTTCAACCACCAGTCGTGGTTCTACGCGAGTCAGAAGGATTCGCGGCCCGACAACACCGTGATGCTCGAGCACGGCAAGCCCTTGATCTTCGGCAAGGCCGGCGACAAGGGAATCCGCCTCAATGGCACCCATCTCGAAGTCGTGGCGCTGGGGAATGGCGTCAAGCCCGATGATCTGTTGATTCACGACGAGACCAATCTCGCCATCGCCTTTGCGCTGGCGCAGATGAATCACCCGGAGTTCCCCGAGGCCCTCGGCGTCTTGTACTGCGATCCCTCAAAGCGACCGTATGACGAACTGGTCAAGGAGCAGATCGACCAGGCGATCGCCAAGCGGGGCGAAGGCGATCTGGTCGCACTGCTCAATGAAGGCGACACCTGGACCGTCGACAACTAACGCCGTTCAAGCCCGGTGCTGACTGAGTCCTACAATCGCCGCGAAATGCGCGACTTCTACGACGTCATCGTGATTGGCGGCGGGCACGCCGGCACCGAAGCCGCATGGGCGGCGGCGTCCGTGCTGTCGTCGCGCACCGAATCCGGCCGCGTTGCGCTGATTACGATGGATCCGTCGAAGATCGGGACGATGTCGTGCAATCCGGCCATCGGCGGCCTCGCCAAGGGCCAGATGGTGCGCGAGCTCGACGCCCTGGGCGGCCTCATGGCTCTCGCGACTGACGCCACCGGCATTATGTTCAAGATGCTCAACGCATCCAAAGGCGCGGCGGTACGCGGCCCGCGGGCCCAGTGCGACAAGTACGCCTACGCAGCCGAGGTGCAGCGGCTGATTTCGACGCGCGCGAACATCGATGTGATTGCCGGGACGGTGGATGACACTGTCGTGGCGGAGGGCCAAGTGGTCGGCGTTGTGGTGCCGTGCGGCAGCTGTATCGTCGTCGCCGATGGGCGGCAAGCCGCTCGCAATCTCTCCAATGTCGAGCGCGCGCGACCGATCTATCCAAGCCGGGCGAACCCCCCGGCAGAGCCGGGGGCGAACGGAGTGCTCATCCGCGCCCACGCAGTCGTGCTCACCACCGGCACGTTCATGCGCGCCCTGATGCACACCGGCGAGCGCAAGACCGAAGGCGGCCGCGTTAACGAGGGTTCGGCCGTCGGCATCTCGCACACGCTGCGCAAACTCGGGCTGGAACTCGGCCGCCTGAAGACCGGCACTCCCCCACGGCTCGCACGCGAATCAATTGACTGGGAGGCTCTCGACCCGCAGTACGGCGACGATCCGCCGACACCGTTCAGCGATCTCACGATCGCGGCGTGTGAGCGCTTTCCGCGGCTACCGCAGATCGCGTGCCGCGTAACGCGCACAACCGCCGAGGCGCACGACGTCATCCGCGCCAACATTCATCGCGCGCCGATGTACTCCGGCCAGATCGATGCGGAATGCGGCCCGCGCTACTGCCCGTCGATCGAGGACAAGGTCATCCGCTTCGTGCAACGCGATTCGCACAACGTCTTCCTCGAGCCCGAATCGCTCCACACCAACGAGATCTACTGCAACGGCATCAGCACCTCGCTGCCCGAGGATGTGCAGGATCAGATCGTTCACAGCATGCCCGGCTGCGAGCGCGCTCACATTTTGCGATACGGCTACGCGGTGGAATACGACATGGTCTGGCCGCATCAGATCGATTCGACCGGCATGGTGAAGTCGATTGCTGGCCTGTTCCTTGCCGGCCAGATCAATGGCACCAGCGGCTACGAGGAGGCGGGCGGTCAGGGACTCGTCGCCGGTCTCAACGCGGCACTGCTTGCGCATGCGCCATCGCATCCCACCGAACTCGTGCGCCTCGGTCGCGACCAGGCGTACATCGGCGTGATGATGGATGATCTGGTCACCAAGACGCCGCGCGAGCCGTATCGGATGTTCACCAGCCGGGCCGAGCATCGCCTGATGCTGCGCAGCGACAACTCCGACGATCGCTTGACGCCCTTCGGCCGCGAACTCGGTCTTGTCGATGATGCGCGTTGGGCGGCCTTTACGACGCGGCGCGCGCAGCTCGCCAC
>DATKJG010000388.1:0-5516 GCA_035543215.1 Phycisphaerales bacterium
ATTGCCAGGTTTGCCGCGACTGAACGGATTCAAAGACGCTTTGCGAGCGCGGCTCTACCGAGTCATCACCCGCGCGAAGAACTCCGTCGTGAGATGCTGCAGCTTCCTGCGATCGTGCCCGACGCCGTCCACCAGCACGAATCGGGCGTCGGCGCCCGCGGTCTGATACAGCGCCCGGGCATCTTCCCAGCGCGACATCGGGTCCGCGCCGAACAGCCGATCCACCTGCTGGGCCGCGGGCTTGTCCCAGCCATCGGTGAACTCCAGCGAATCGTTGTCATCCAGCGCGCCCATCACGATCAACTGCGGCATCGCACGGTACGACTCGACATCGAACGGCTGGCCGATGAGGTGCTCGATGTCGGCGAGGCCGGCGGGATACGGCAGCGCCTCGCCCGCGTGTTCGGCCACGGGCGCGACAGGCCAGCCGCCGGGCGCCCCTGCCGCCACGGCCTTGACTCGAGATGGATGCAGGGCGGCGAAGCGGTTGGCGAACATGCCACTGGCGGAGAAGCCCTGGATCAGGATTCGCGCATCGATGGCGAGGCCCTCCGCGGCCAGCGCTGCCCGGGCCGCATCCACCATCGCCAGCAGTTGCAGGTCGAGCCGGTGCAGATCAGGTCGCGTCGCCGCGGCGGTGGTGAAGACATCGCGATCGAGCGCGTGCGTGTAGATGCGCCAGTCCGTTGCGGGTCGCGGGAACGCCGGCACCAGCAACACGACGCCAAGTTCATCAGCCAGGCCGTGGCGGCCGAAGCATGTCCACCAGGCGTCCTTGCGATGGACTTCGGGATCATCGGAGTTGATGCCCGAGTTGTTCGGCTGCACCAGCAGCGTCGCCGATGTGCCTGAGCGCGCTATGCGCTTCGCCTGGGGCGAGACATACAGGTAGAAGTCGGCGTGGTATCCGCTGGCGGGGCTGGCCTCGAAATGCCGCACGCGCAGCAGGAACGGACCCATGACCAGGCCGGCCGCGGCGGCGACGAGCGCGACCAGCGCGGCGAGCGACCAGACGATTCGACGTTTCGTGATGCGCACCTTCATCATCATGCAGCAGCCCGAGCCTGCTTGTTCGGAACGCCGGCCCTTGGCGTTCAGCCGACAGGGTGCCACGCCCGCTCACACCCGCTTTTTGGCCCTTTCCCGCGGGATCATGTACAACATGCGGCCGTTCGGGGGCGTATCAGCGATCCTGACCATTCCCCTCCCGCATGCCCAGCGTCACCTACAACGGTCAGAGTTTCGCCATCGACGGCCGGAGGCTGTGGATCCTGGGCGCATCGATCCAGTACGCGCGTGTGCCGCAGGCGTTCTGGCGGGCCCGCATCAGTGCTGCCCGGCAGGCGGGATTCAACACCATCGAGACCGCCGCCGTCTGGAGCCTGCACGAGCCGCGCAAGGGCCGCTACGTCTTCGAGGAGCAGGCCGACATCCGCAAGTTCATCGAGCACTGCGCTGCCGAAGGCATGAAGGTGGTGCTGCGCGTCGGGCCGTACGTCGGCCACGAGTTCGATGCCGGCGGCATTCCCGGCTGGCTGGTTGATACGCCGTCGATCGGCCTGCGGCAGAACAACGAGATCTTCCTCGAGCACATCAGCCGCTACTTCCGCAAACTGCTGGGCGAGGTGAGCGACCTGCAGGCCACGGCAACCGCCGGCGGGGCCGGGCCCATCGTGCTGGTGCAGGGCGAGCACGCCTGGACCTGCAGCAACCCTGCGCAGGTGGACAAGTACCTGCACGAGATCACCCGCATGATCCGCGAGAGCGGCGTGAACGTGCCGGTGATCAACGCCAACGATCTCTGGCAGGATTCGCCGGGCACGATCGACACGTGGCGCGGCAGCGAGCATCTGCTGTACCAGTTGCGGCAGTTGCGGACGGTGCAGCCGGCCGCGCCCAGACTGGTCAGCGAGTTCGCTGCCTCGCGCAGCGAGGTGTGGGGCGGCGAGAGCGCTGCGTCGTCGGCAGCGAAATCGAAGAAGAAGGATGAAGGCGGCGGAATCGATTACGCGCCGATGGCGGTGCTGGAACGGCTGTGCGAGGTGCTTGCCTCCGGCGCGCAGGTGATCGTTTCGCCGTTTCATGGCGGGACGAACTTCGCGTTCCTCGCAGGGCATCGGCCGGGCGAGGCCGCGAGCGGCGGCGGATTCCTCACCACGCATTGCGGGGCTGATGCCCCGTTGGGCGAGGCGGGCGAGCGTGGCGAGAAGTACGGCGTCATCAAGCGGCTGATCACCTTCGCCAATCACTTCTCCGGCGTGTTCGCCGATCTCGATCCGGAGTACCAGCCGATCGCGCTTGATCCGCACGAGGCGCGCGGGGCAGGTGCTGGCGGCGCTGCTGGGGCCGCGAGCGTGGTGAGTTTGCGCGGCTCGCAGGGGCGCGTCGTCTTCGTGTTCGGCCGTCCGTCGGATCAACCCATCACGCTTGTGCTCGACAACGGCCTGCGCCTGCCGGTGACGCTGGGCGATCAGCCGGTGACGTGGACGGTGCTCGATGCGGACCTGCTGGGCGCAGGCCGGCTCGATTACTGCAACATCTGTCCGTGGGCCGTGATCGATCGCGCGATCGTCGTCTTCCACGGTCCGGCGGGCGCGCCGGTGTTCCTGTCGATCGACAACGTGCCGCTGGAGGCGACGGTGCCGGCTGACAGCGCCGGCTCCAAGCCGCTGGTGCTCGAGCATAACAACCTCACGGTCGTGATTCTCAATCGCAGCCAGATCGATTCGGCGTACTTCAACGGCCAGAACGTGTACGTGGGCGTGGGCGGGCTGGATGTGCACGGCCACGTGATGCCTTCGAGCAACGGGGCCGCGGGCAAGGCATGGATGATCTCGGCCGGTGCGAGGCTCGAGCCGCTGACCGCGCCGGAGAAGTCCGGCGGCAAGTCAAAGGCGCACGCCGGCGCGGTGCCATCGATCGGCGACTGGGACGCGTTTCCGATGACGGCGTACGTCACCGGGGCCTCGCCGCGGTTCGCCTCGCTGGAAGGGCCCGCGACGCTCAGTGACTGCGGCGCGCCAACCGGCTACGGCTGGTACCGCGCGCGGTTCCACGCCACGGGCAAAGCGCTGATGATGCTGCCCTGCTCGGGCGATCGCGCGCACCTGTATCTCGATGGCCACGCGCTGCGCATCATCGGCGTGGGGCCGGGGGCCAAGCATGCGCCGTTCGAAGTGAAGTTCGAGCGCGGCGAGAAGGACACGCACACACTGGTGGCGCTGGCCGACAATCTCGGCCGCGGCGCATCGGGCAACGATCTCGGACGGCGCAAGGGGATATTCGGCCACGTGTACGCGGTCAAGGAGATCCGCGGCAAGGCGAAGATCGGCACCGCCAAGCCGGTGAACGGGTTCGCGCTGCGAGGGTTTATCGAAGGCCGCGCATCCGATCAACTGGGCGACGTGCGGCAGGCGATCTGGACGTTCGATCATCCGCGCAAGACACCGGTGATCATCGACATCGATCGCGCGACCATCAGCGGCACGTTCGTGCTCAACGACAAGCCGCTGAGGTATTTCGCGGGCTCCAGCGGGTATTGCGAGGATCGAATTCTGCTGGAGCCGGATGAGACGCCCGCGCTCAAGCGCGGCCGCAACGTGCTGCGCTTCGCACCCGATCACGTGGGCGACGACATCGAACTTCTCGCGGAGCGCACGACGCTGTACGAGGCGACGGAGAACCTGACCGAGAAGGCCGAGTGGGGTTTCGCCAAGTGGGAAGCGCCCGGGCCATCGGGCAAGTCATCGAGCGCGAAGACCGACGCGGGCGCCAAGCCGGCGCGCGGCCAGCCATGCTGGTGGCGCGCGCGTGTCGAAGTCGATGCGGCGACAGCGGCATCGGACCGGCCGCTGTGGCTGGAGGTCGGCTCACTCAGCAAGGGCCAGGCGTTCATCAACGGCGTCAATCTCGGGCGCTATTTCAGCGCGACCGCCGACGGCCGCGCGGTCGGTCCGCAGACGCGCCTGTACGTCCCCACGCCATGGCTGAAGGCTGCGGGGGCGGGCAACGATCTGCTCATTTTCGATGAGCACGGCTTCGAGCCCAACAGGGTGCGCCTGAGCGCAAAGTAAGCATCGTCCGCGATGTGTTATGGCGTGGGTTGCGGCGCGCAAGGTCGTGCGAATCAGCCGCTTACAGCGCGTTCCCTTACACGCGCGATGCGCGAAAGCCACGCGAATCGTTCTTTCGGTCGCTACTTTCGCCAGCTTGCCGCCGCGCAGGTCCGATCGCGTTTCTCGCAACCCTGGAGCGGGTTTACGGAAACTCTTTGCAACTGCTCCGTGCTTCGTCCCAAAACCGATTTACACTCTGAACTGGCTGACAGCAGGCCCCCACGTCATGAGCGTCATAGCCGGACAGACCGAGACCTGGCCCGATGAGGTGATCCAGTTGCTGGATGATCAGCACCTGGTGGTGGTGACCGACCGCGCCGCCTCGGGCGAGCGTTTTGGCGACGCCCTGATCCGCCGCCTGAATCAGATGGGCGAGACGCAGGTGATCGTGCTCGATGGCGAGGCGGTGACCGATGTGCCGTCGTTCTGCAGGTTGGTGGAGTTGCAGACGCTCAGCCGTGCTGCCCGCAAGCAGTTGCCGCATGCCAAGACGTTCTGGCGCGATGCCCAGAGCGTGATCAACGTTCTGCGGCAGCCGGGCGGGGCCGAGACCAAGCATCGCTACTTCATCTGGCACAAGGCCGACGCGATGCTCAGGCGCGATCCGGTGCTGTTCAACCACCTGGTGAACGCGCTGCTGGGCGTGGCGGCCGAGCAGGAGCACATCGCGCCCGATTCGCTGGTGATTCAGCGGCTGGTGCTGATCGGGGGCGAGTCGCTGCAGGCGTTCGCGGAAGATCAGAACAGCGCGCTCAATCGCTGGCAGGATGAGGAAGGCTCGCCGCTGTGGGAAGTGGCCAGCGTGCTGGAGCGGCCGCCGGTGGCGACGTACCGGTTGGAACGCGCCGAGGCCAAGCAGCAGTGATATCGAGCCGGATCTCGGGGACCGGGACCGCGGCAGCGGCAGTTTACGCCGTGCCGAAGATGCGGTCGCCTGCATCGCCCAGGCCCGGGAGGATGTAGCCGCGCTCGTTCAACTGTCGATCGAGGGCCGCGGCGTAGATGATCACATCCGGATGGGCATCGAGCACGTGCTGAACGCCTTCAGGCGCGCACACCAGGCAGATCATCTTGATCTCGTCGCAGCCGCGCTGCTTGAGTTCGGCGATGGCGTGGCATGCCGAGCCGCCGGTGGCGAGCATGGGGTCGATCAGCAGCACCGGACCCTGCGCGACATCGGGCGGCAACTTGGCGTAGTACGAAACCGGCTGCAGCGTCTGCTCATCGCGATAGATGCCAAGGTGGCCGACGCGGGCCTCGGGCACCAGCGCGAGGATGCCATCGGTCATACCCACGCCGGCCCGAAGGATGGGCACGAGCGTGATGGGGTTGGAGATGATGATGCCTGTGGTCTTCTCCAGCGGCGTTTCGATCTCGATGCGCGTGGTTGGGAAGTTGCGG
>DATKJG010000389.1:0-3505 GCA_035543215.1 Phycisphaerales bacterium
CCATCGTCACCAGCCTCAGCACCGACGAGCGCAACCTTGCCCGCGCCAAGGAGGCCTACGAAAAGACGCCGAACGTGCCGGACGTGATCAACCAGTACGCGCAACTCGTGAAGAAGCAGGGCACGCCGCAGGCCGAGCAACTGGCCTACGAGATCTTCATGAAGGGGTATCAGGACACTGGCGAATACCGCTTCCGCATGTTTGCCGGCGACATTCGGTTGGAGCAGGCGCGCCGCTCAGCCGATATCTTGGCGGCCAAGGGCGACGCCGTCGCTGCCGCAGCAGCTGCCGAGGCGCGACGACAGCTCGCTGACCTTGAAGCCCAGGAGTTCGAGGAGCGCATCTCGAAGTATCCGACCAATCGCGATCTCAAGATGCGCTTGGGCGAGATCGAGTTCGTGCGCGGCAATCTCGACAACGCCATGGCGCAACTGCAGGCAGCGAAGGATGAGCCCAAACTCCGCGTGCGAGCCGGTCACATGCTCGCGCGCTGCTTCGCTGCCGAAGGCTGGCACCGCGAGGCGATCGACGAGTTCCGCGATGCATTGCAATACGTCGAAGGCACGGACAAGGACCGCGAACTGTCAATTCGCTACGACCTGATGCTCTCGCTGGTGGAGGAGACGCGCAAGAGCCGCAGCGTTGACCTGGCCCGCGAGGCACTGGACATCTGCTCGGGCATCGCGCGCAAGGACATTACCTATCGCGACATCCGCGCCAAGCGGCGCGAGATCGAGGACCTGCAGAAGGAACTCGGGGCAGGCTGAGGCGATTTACGATTGACGATCCACGATTTACGATTGGCGACCTTGAACTCGTCAATGGTCAATCGTCAATCGACAATGGCGGCTCTCGCGGTCATCCCCGCCCGTTATGCCTCGACGCGGCTTCCGGGCAAGATGCTGGCTGACCGCACGGGCAAGCCGTTGATTCAGCATGTCTGGGAAAGGGCGAAACTGGCGAAGAAGGTCGATCGCGTGATCGTCGCGACCGATGACCAGCGCATCCTCGATGCGGTGAAGCGATTCGGCGGCGAGGCGGTGATGACGCGCGCGGATCATCCGAATGGGACTTCGCGCATCGCGGAGGCAGTGGCCAATCTCAAGCCTCAAGCCTCGGCCAACCGGAAGCCTGCCGACATCATTGTCAACGTTCAAGGCGATGAGCCTGATCTTGATCCCGCGCTGATCGACCTCGCCGTCGACACGCTCATCGCACATCCGGAATGTCCGGTGGCGACCATCGCCTCGCCATTCGCGGCGGGTGAAGATCCGGCGAATCCAAACATCGTCAAGGTGGTGATTGATCGCAGCGGCCGCGCGCTGTATTTCTCACGCGCGCTGATTCCGTGCAATCGCGATGGTTCGGCAGCCGCCGCCGGGCCGTTGAAGCACGTTGGTCTGTACGTCTATCGCCGCGCGTTTCTGCCTGTGTATGTAGGACTGCCGGCGGCGCCGCTTGAGCAGGCGGAGAAACTCGAACAGTTGCGGATGCTCGAGCACGGTCATGCCATCGCTGTCGCCGTTGCCGAAGCGCACCACCACGGCATCGATACGCCGGAGCAATACGAGGCGTTTGTGCAGCGGACATCGACGAGGCGATAGCGGCACATGCCGTCGCGCAGAACGAATCAACCCTTCTTCTTGCGCAGCGTTTCGAGCCAGCCCTTCGCGCTGGTGCGCAGCGTCGGGTCCGACGCGCTGTCAGCCATCTGCTGCAGGCGCGTCTCGGCGCGTGTATCGCCCAAGTCAGCCAGGGCCGCGCCCGCCGCATTCACCGCGCGCTGCTCGTGATCGTCCAGCAGTCCGATCAGCGTCTCCACAGCCTTGTCCTGATCGTGCTTGGCAAGCCGGCCGATGCAGCGGATGGCCTGCGGCCGCGAGCGATCACTGTGGCCGTAGGCCGCGTACTTCATCGCCGCTTCGAGGCCGCGCGCATCGTCGAATTCCGCAAGGGCCTGAATTGCTGCGTTGCGCACCTGATCGTTGTGGCTGGCGAATTCGATTTGGCTCGCGATCAGGTCAGCCTGCTCCGTGCACTTGAGCGCCGCGAGGCCCTCGATTGCCGCCGCGCGCACCCCGTAACTGGAATCCTCGCCGGCGAACTTCGCTAGCGCCTCGGCGGCCTGCGCCTTGTCGAAGCCGCGCAACTTCTCAACCAGTCTGACGCGGACCTTGGCCTCAGGTGTCCCGGACTTCGCGATCTCCAGCAGAGCCTGCCTGCCCTCGGGCGAGCCGTACTTGGCCAGCGCTTCGATAGCGCGGTTACGAATCGTCCAGCGCTCGCTGTCGTTGCGAATGATCTCGCTCAACAGAGCGATCGTCGCGCTGGAATCGAACTGGCCAAGGGCCTCGATGGCATCATGCCGCGCGACGATCGTGGTTCCGGCCTCTCCACTGTTGCTTCCACTCCCCCCGTGCGCCTGCTCCATCCACCACGTCAGCGGCTTGTCCTCGGTGATCGATTTCAGAACATGCAGATTCGGATCGATGGCCACCATCACCGGCGGGTTGTCGAGCGTCGTCTTGAACGATGTTGACTTCGAATTGACTTCTATCGAGAACGTCCTGTCGCCCGCTCCGCCGTTCCCGCTGCGCACCACCACCGGAAGCGTGAAGCGAAACGCTGGCGTGCGCTCATCGATCTTCTGCGTCTGCTCGATGTCGATCGACAGTTCCCGCGTCTCGCCGTTGTACGACTCCTTCACCGTCAACTCGGGCGTGCCCGGTCGATAGCACCATTGCTCGAAGAACCACTCCAGGCCGCGGCCTGACGCTTCCTCCAGCGCGTACCGGAAGTCGTTTGTTTCGGCGAGACCCATGCCGTGTCGCTGGAAGTACACCCGCACGCCCTTCCAGAACACGTCATCGCCCAGCATCATGCGCAGCATATGCAGGATGGATGCGCCCTTCGGATACGGATTGGCCGTGCGACCGAAGACATCATCAGGGTCCTCGTACACCGGCGAGACCATCGGAATGTCATTGCTCCCGGTGCGATCGCCGCGCGCGATGCCGAACTCATCGCGGATCGCCTCGAGGTAGCCATCGGTTCCGTATCGCTGCTCATCCCACAGGTCGTTGCCGAAACTCGCCCAGCCTTCGTTGAGCCAGATGTGAGCCCAACTCCTGCAGGTGATGTAATCACCGGTCCATTGGTGGCACAGTTCGTGCGAGATCAGGCCGTCGAGATCGCCGTCGAGCAAGGCGGTCTTGTCGAGCACGGCCGTCGGATACATGGTGGTGGCGGCAGTATTCTCCATGCCGCCGGCGTTGAAGTTCTTCGCGAGGATCTGGTCGTACTTCGCCCACGGGTAGGCGACACCAAAGCGCTTCTCGAACACGTCGATCATCTGGCCGGTCCGGCCGTACGTCTGCGTCACATCCCCGCCCCGGCCGAGCGGGACCCAGACTTTCATCGGCACGCGCGCATGCGGAATCTCCACCACATCGAACTGCCCGATCACGAGCGAGACGAGATAGCTCACATGCGGCTTGTCCTGCGA
>DATKJG010000390.1:0-2014 GCA_035543215.1 Phycisphaerales bacterium
GATCGCGCGCAAGGAGGGACTTGGGCGCGTGCGCATCATTCCCCGGCGCGACGCCCGCGGTCAGCCGATGTACCTCGTGCAGCTGGGCTGGTGGGTCACGCGCGTGGAAGCCGCCGCGGCCCGGGGCAAGCTCGGCCGGCTCGAGTACATCGTCGCTCCCGCGCCCGCCGGCTGAGATCACGCGCTCATTCGGAGCGCTTCCGCGAGGCCATATGCCGGGCGTCGATCGCGGCGAGGCGCATCGACTTCGCATAGCGCGAGAACAGCGTCAGACACCACAACGTGAAGATCACGCACGCGACGATCACCGTGCACGACAGGCCGCAGGCGATCATCGTGGTAAACGATCCGGCGCTGCTCAGGGCGAGGGCAATGATTCCCAGGAACACGCCGTAGGAGATGATCAGGCCCCACATGACCGTGTTCGTCTCGGCGACGAGCGCCTCATCCGGAATTCGCTGGGAGAGATTCACGGCATGCCGAAACGCGCACAAGATTCCCAGGAGCATCACCACGGCGGCGAGCAGGCGAACCGGCAGCGCGGCGGCGGGCCAGATCGCCGAGACATAGCCGCTGCCGGCCTGCAGTCCGATGCCGCCGATCGTCAGCATGCGCAGCAGGCGCCGAACGCTGAACACGTGCTCGGCATCGGCGGTTGCCGGCTCGCGAGCGGTGGTCATCCATACGCCGACAAGGCCGCCCGTGCCGACCGTGAGCGCGATCGCCATCGTCAGCCACGGCAGGCCGAGCGATTCTCTCGATGCAGCAGCGAAGATGATCGCGATCAGTCCGATCGCAACAGCGGCGCTCTGCACGCGGTAGCCGCGCGCGATCACCGCGACCCAGCGCGGATCGCTGTAGCGCAGCCAGTCGCCGTGCAGCGCGTGAGCGACGGGCGTCTCGCACTCGGGGCACCGGCCGCTGGGCGAAAGCCCGCGCAGGTTGTAGCCGCAGGCGCGGCATAAGAGGTCGTAGTCGATGACCGAGAGCGCCGATACATTCCCTTGCGATGCCTCGCTGGGCGTGCTCACGACACGGGCCCCGGGTTTTTCGACAGGATCGGGCATGGGGGTTGTCTAGAATATCGGTCGGATCGCCGGTCCCGACTTCCGAGGTACCATGCGCCGCAACGCCCTGCTGATCCCTATCGCGCTGGCTGTATCTGCTTCGACTGCGACATTGTCGGTGGGCCAATCCGCCGCGCCGTCGAATCCTCCGTCGGATTCATCGTCTCCGCCCGCTGCATCCACGCCGCCCACTGAGCCATCGGCGCCGATTGTCACAGCTACGAAGCGCGATCCGTCGACTCAGCCCGATCGCGCGCCGGTCGGCCTGCTCACGCCCATCCCGTCGACTGGCGTGCCGCCCATCTACAGCAAGATGTACGACCTCACCGCGGAGGAGCTGAAAGTCCGGGCCGAGGCCCGCGCGTACGCACGTCAGATCAACAAGATCAGGCACGAGCACTTCGGCAAGATCAAGGTCGAGGAGATCCGCAGGCAGGGCATCGATCAGTTGAAGGAGTTCACCGACCCGGCGTCATTCCGGCCGATGATCGAGGAACTTCGCCGCGAGGCCGACGATGTGCGGCTGGGCATGCTCGATCATTTCTCGATGCAGGGCGATGAGGGCCAGGCGGCGCTGGGATGGGTGGCGATCTTCGATCGCGATCCGGCCATCCGCAACGAGGCGCTCAAGCGCATGGTCGCGCCGGCCGGCGAGCCGGTGAAGTTCCTGCTCAACGGCGCGCTGCGAACCAGGGATCACGACACGGTGTGCGCCGCGGCGACGGTCGCGGGCTCGCTCAACGTCACCTCGACGATTCCGCTTCTGATCTTCGCGCAGGCGGCGTCGACCAACACCGGCAGCGATCAGCAGGGCGACCTTGCGTGGATCGCCATTCAGACGCAGCGCGCCTACGTGCAGAACCTGATTCCCATCGTCGGCGACAACAGCGGCGCGTTTCAGCCGGTCATCGGCGTCGTCAGCGACGGCGTGGTGATGCGTGTGGTCG
>DATKJG010000391.1:0-2135 GCA_035543215.1 Phycisphaerales bacterium
GTGCAGGTGCTGGCGTCGCGCGGCGGGCTGGGACGGCGCGCCCTGCAGCGCGCCATGCGCCTGACGGTGCGGCATTCAGTTGAGCGCTGCTGGATCACCAACCCGTACTTCCTGCCGCCGCAGCGAATGATGAGCGCCATGAAGAAGGCGGCGAAGCGCGGCGTGGAAGTGCGCGTCCTGACCGCCGGGCGAAGTGATGTCCCCATCGTCCGCGCCGCGTCGCAGCACATCTATGGCGACTTGCTCAAGCACCGAGTGCGCATCTTCGAGTATTTCAATTCGACCCTGCACGCCAAGACCATGACGATCGATGGCCTGTACGGCACGGTGGGCTCGTTCAACCTCGACACGTGGTCCGACAAGCGCAACCTGGAAGTCAACGTCGGCATGATCGATGCTGAGATGGCCCGTGCGCTCGAGGAGCAATTCGAAACCAATCTCACGGGCGCGAAGGAGGTAGTACTGGACGCGTGGATCAAGCGCTCGCGCTGGCGGCGCTTGCTGCACTGGTGCGCCTACCAGTTGATGCGGCTGTGACTGCGACGCCGGATTAGATCGACTTGAGGTATTCCAGCAGATCGCGCTTCTGCTCCTCGCTCAAGTTCAGCCGGAAGTGCTGGTTGTAGTGGTCGATGACTTCCTCGAGCGTGGCAAAGCGGCCGTCGTGATAGAAGCCATGCTTGTGCAGTTTCTGCGCGTCGAACAGGGCCCGCAACGGCGTGGTGACGTACATCTTCGCCGGACCGCGATTGGCTTGGAAGTCGTCGATGCCAATGTCGCTGGCCTTGTGCAGGTTCGAGCCCGGCTCGGTGAACAGCGGCGGAACGTGGCATTGCGCGCACTTCGCCGTGCCATTGAACAGCGCCTCGCCGCGCGAGGCCATCACCGTGTCGTAGGAGCCTTCGGGAGCCTTCGGAGTCGGCATCGCCAGTTGATAGAACTGCAGGGCGGCGAGTTTGGCGGTAATCAGATCGACTTCATCGCGCTTCTGGCCATAGCCGGCCTTGGCCGCGACCGGGTAACGCGCGGCGTCGCTCAATCGCTCATCGATGAACGTGCCCTTGCCGTGCATCTGCGTGTTGGCAACGTACGCGTTCCAGTACGTCACGGTGCCCCAGCCGCCGGTCCACGTGTGATTGTTGACGCCAGCAAGGCCGAAAGCGGACGGCATGAGTGTCGCGGCGGTCTTCCCGTCCGGTCGAACACCCTTGCCGTCCATGTTCAGTTCCGCGTCGTAACGGCCCGGGCCCCAACTGTTCAGCACGGTCTTGACGGTGGGCTCGTCGACGCCCAGCAGATCAACGAGGGGTTTGAGATTGGGCGCCATGGCGACGATCGCACCGACGTTGAGGTCGCGATTCGCCCAGCCGTCCAGTCGCTTGCCGATACCGGGCATAAACGAATCGTCGACTGTGGAGTGGCACAGCGCGCATTGGATGCCCATGGAGCGCAGCTGGCCGCGCTCGTTGAAGAAGCCCGTGACACCCACGACCGCGTTCAACTTGAGTAACTCAGCGGTGGTGGCCGGATCATCGAGATTAACCTGTCCGGCCTTGATCTTGCCGGCGAGGTCGGGCGGGATTGCGTCGGCATCGACCTTGAGGCCGGCTTCCAGCGCGGCCTTGGGGCTGATGCCGCTGCCGACGCCGCCGAGTTTCTCCCCGGCAAGCGCCTCGTGCAGCCGCAGCTGGCCGCCCCAGAAGTCCTCCGAGCCGAAAGTGTCAAAGCGGAAGGTGTGCCGGCCCTCCTCGAGCATCCGCGCCGCGTGGTCGGCAATCTGCTGCTGATAGTTGTCGGCGTATCTCGACGGCGCCCCCTGCCGCGGCGCGGCTGCAAGGGCGACCGGCTCCGGTTCGCGCGGCGCCGGTCGAGGGCCCGCGCTCTTGACACTGGCGTGCAGTTCAGGCGGCCCCGCTTCGTTGTAGGAGCATGCGACGAACCCGAGCACGGCGAGCCCGATGGCGCCGCTAGCCAGCGGCCTGATGCTGAAGGTCATGTAAATCTCCTTGCGGCGCGGCGAGCGACGCCTGCCTTCACATACATGTGCCTCACAGCCGCCCGCCGTCGTCGGGAAAGCGACCCAATCCCGGTGAATCGTGTGGCGGGATATCCGCAGCCCGTCGTAAGACGCGCCG
>DATKJG010000392.1:0-11350 GCA_035543215.1 Phycisphaerales bacterium
GCCTGAAGGAGCCGCTGGGCACGGGCAAGCAATACGTCAGTTACGGCACGCTCACGGGCACGCTCAGCGTTGATCCCTACGTGCAGAACGGCTGGCTCCTGGGCATGTACGTGATGCAGGACGGCGAACTGGAAGCGGGAATGTGAGCAGGGGATTGACGATTCGCGATTGACGATTGACGATTGACAATCGTGAACCAACCATCGCCTTCGTTCCACATGTCCTCCGACGACTTCCGCCGGCACGGCCGCGCGGTTGTTGACTACATCGCTGACTATCTCGACTCGGTCGAGTCGCGCTCCGTGCTGTCGCGCGTCAAGCCCGGGGAGATTCGCGCGCGGCTTCCGGCTCAGGCGCCGGTCCGCGGGGACGCGTTCGAGCAGCTGCTGCACGATGTGGATGAACTCATCATGCCGGGCATCACGCACTGGCAGTCGCCGCACTTCCATGCATTCTTCCCGTGCAACAATTCCGGGCCGTCGATCCTGGGCGATCTGCTGGCCAGCGGGCTGGGCGTGCAGGGCATGCTGTGGGCCACAAGCCCGGCGTGCACGGAACTCGAAACGCACGTGCTCGACTGGCTGGTGGCGATGCTCGGCCTGCCGCACACATTCCTCTCAACCAGTGAGAGCGGAGGAGCGGGAGTGATTCAGGACACGGCCTCCAGCGCTTCGCTGTGTGCGCTGCTGGCGGCCCGCGAGCGCGCGACGGGCTTTGCCAGCAATCGCAGCGGCGTCGGCTCGCAGCGCCCTGTCGCCTACGCCTCTTCGCAGGCCCATTCCTCGATCGAGAAATCGATGATGATCGCCGGCCTGGGGCGCGACAACCTGCGCCTGATCGATGCGCCCGCCGCATCCGGCTTCGCGATGAATGTCGATGCGCTGCGTCGTGCGATCACGGACGACCTGGCGAGCGGCTGCACGCCCTGCTTCGTCTGTGCCACCGTCGGCACCACTTCATCCAACGCGATCGATCCGATCGGCGACATCGCCGCGGCCATCCGCGATCTTGCGCCGCGCTGCTGGCTGCATGTCGATGCCGCGATGAGCGGCACCGCGGCGCTGTGCCCGGAGTTTCGCTTCATTCACGAGGGCCTCGAACACGCCGACTCGTACTGCTTCAATCCGCACAAGTGGATGTTCACGAACTTCGACTGCGACTGCTTCTGGGTCGCCGATCGCGCTGAACTCATCAACACGCTCAGCATCCTGCCGGAGTATCTGAAGAACCAGGCGAGCGCTTCGGGCGCGGTCTTCGACTACCGCGACTGGCACGTGCAACTGGGCCGGCGCTTCCGCGCGCTCAAACTGTGGTTTGTCGTCCGCCACTACGGCATCGAGGGCCTGCAGCACCACGTGCGCGAGCACGTGCGCCTGGCGCAGGAATTCGCAGCCTGGGTGGCCACCGATCCGCGTTTCAAGATCGTCGGCCGGCATCCGCTCAATCTCGTCTGCTTCCACATGAAGGGCGAGGATGCGCTCACGCAACGCCTGCACGAAGCGCTCAACGCCTCGGGAAAGATCTACCTCACGCACACCAGGCTCGATGGCCAGTACGTCCTGCGCATGTCGATCGGCGCGACTCGCACCGAGCGGCGGCATGTCGAGGCGGCGTGGCGACTGATCCGCGAATGCGCCGATGACCTCGCGCCCGCCCGGTCCTGATCAATGCACTGTTACAATGGCGGCCCATGTGGCTCCACTTTGTTCCCGCCCTCTACGCGGTATTCACCTTCGTGCTCATGATCGCCGCGATGGAGTTCGGCCGGCGCGTGGCGTTGACGCATGATGCCCGCGAAGAGGGCGAACTGACCAAGGGCACCGCGTTGGTCGAAAGCCTGATGTTCGCGCTGCTGGGTCTGCTCGTGGCGTTCCTCTTCAGCAGCGCGGCGTCGCGGGCCATCGATCGGCGCGGCCTGATCATCACCGAGTCCAATTCGATCGGGACGGCGTACCTGCGGCTGGACCTGCTTCCCGCCAGTGACCAGCCGGGCCTGCGCCAGGCGTTTCGCGACTATGTCGACGCCCGGCTGCGCGGCTACGACCTGATGCCCGATTCGTCGTACGAGGCCGAGTTCGAGCGCGCCACCGTGTTGCAGCAGCAGATCTGGCGCGACGCCGTCGCCGCCAGCCAGCGCGCCAGCAATCCCGTCACGCTGCAACTGGTCCTGGACCCGATCAATGACATGATCGACATCACCTCGACGCGCAGCGCGGCGATCCTCACGCATCCGCCCACCATCGTCTTCGTCCTGCTGACGGCTCTGTCGCTCATCTGCTCGCTCATCGCCGGGCGCACGATGGCCAGCCGCCGCTACGGCAAGTGGCCGTACCGGCTGGGATTCGCCGGCATGATCGCGTTCGCGCTCATGGTGATCGTGGAGATCGAGTTCCCGCGCATCGGCTTCCTGCAGATCGATCGCTATGACGACTTCCTGCGGGAGACGCGCGCCGGCATGAACTGATCGGCCGGCGCTTCACTCGGCTTTGCGCACGCGCACCAGCAGCCAGTCCTCGTACTCGGCGGCGGCGGCCTGGGAGTTGATCTCCTGAGGAATGGTGAGTGCGATCACATCGCCTAGCGCGACCGATGTCTGGCTCGACACCGTCCGCATCGAGCGCTGCACCTGATCGATGGTCGTGTCCGCTGCTCCAACTCCCAGGCGCACGGCGCGCGGCGTGACCTGCGCAGGCGGCACGAGAGCCATCTGCACATCCAGCGTCATCGCCTCGCTGCCGGGCACGACCAAGGGCAGCAGGATCAGCTCCAGGCCGGCTGTCGAAGTCGTTGACTGCGGCTCGTACGCGCTGGACTGGTCGCCGACGATCGCGTGCGCGCTGGTCACCGCCTCGCGCTGCGTCAGGGCGCTCAGGAGCATCGCCTGCCCGGCAGCGCCGGAAGTCGTGGCGCGGAACAGCACGCCCTGGGCGTCGCCGGCCATGGCGAGCGCCTGCAGCGCCTCGGGCGCGAGGCGCGGGAATCGCTCGCCCGCCGCCTGCCGCAATTCCGCCGCCTTGTCGGCCCGGAGGCGCACGATCGCCACGTCGGCATTGAGCGGCTGCGGCCGCGTTTCGCGCAGCATCGCCAGGAATGCCGCAAGCTTCTGATGATTGCGCAATGTCTGCCGAATTATGAGCGAGGCGTTGGCGTAGCGGATCGAGCCGATATCGCCGCCGGCGATGTCCCAGGAATCAGGCTCGACGCATTCAGTGACAAGGTCGATCAACTGCTGCACGCGTTCCATCTCGGTGACGCGCTGGGGATCCTCGCCGCTGCTTCCGAAGATCGAAGGGCTCGCGCCACCGCCTCCGCCGCCGAAACCTCCGGCATCCGGCTGCTGCGGCCGCTCGCCGCCGACAAACTCGCGCCCGGTAAGTTCCATGCCCAACACGGGCGTGTTGGCGAAGCGGCGAATCGCGTAGCCGCTCTCCAGCAGATCGGAGACGGGGTACATGCGCATGATCCGTTCCTCGCGCCGCCGCTGGCCAAGGTCGATCACGATCACGCCGGATTCGACGTGATAGACGACCTCATCAGCCGCCTTGCTGCCCGCCGCGGCCTCGCGCAGCAGCAGGTCCAACAGCGTCGACAGCGTGACGCTCTTGAGTTTCATCTCGATGCGCTGATCACGCCGCACGCCTGCCGCTTCGAGTTCCGTCCAGGAGATGTGGATGTTCAGGCTGTGGCGATCGCGCAGCTCCTGAATGATCTTCTCGAAGTCGATGCGGTCGTAGGCGACATCCACCACCGTCGTTTCCAGCAGGCGAATGATCGCCTCATCGCGATTGTCCGCGGATGACGCGGCCGGTGGGGCGCCGGCCCCCGGCTCTTGCGCGACGGCCGGACGGACGAACGACAGCAGCATCACCGCCACCAGGATCGAGGCGACGGACAAGCGAACGTGGGCGAAGCTCATGCGCATGACGGGTCTCCTGTTTGCTCTTCCGTTTGTGATGAGGCGCCGAAGGCGCGAGCGATCGCTCGCCGCGCCGCAACGACGATGTCGCAGCACGATGGTCGCGCCTTCCGGTCGCCGAGTTGTCCAAGGCCGCCTGTTCCGACCAGCCCCCGCTTCCCAGCCCCAGCCCCCACACAGAAGCTCGCCCGGCGTGTCGCCGTCACAATGTCGCACGAATTCCGATCGCACGGACGATCGCCGTCTTCGGTCAACCTGCCGGCCAACGCGTCGGGTCTCGATACACTGCCCGATCCATGCCTGCGTCTCAGCGCCTCGATTCCATTCCCCTCACCGAATTCACCGAGCGCCGCGCGCGCCTGCTCAAGTCGCTGGGCAAGGCCGTGGGCCTGCTCTTCGCCGGTGAGCACGATCCGCACAGCGATTCGCCGTTCCGCCCGCATCGCCACTTCGAATACCTCACGGGCGTGACCGATGAGCCCGGCGCGATCGTTCTGCTGGATCCCGGCCACCCTGTCGAGGCCCGCCGCGCCATGCTCTTTCTGAAGCCGCTCAATCCCGAGGTCGAGAAGTGGGACGGCTATCGGCTGGAGATCACCGCCGCGCTCAAGCAGAAGACGGGCTTCCGCACCATCTTCCGGCACGACAAGTTCGGACTGATGCTCAGCGACGCCGCCCGCCGCAGCAAGCGCCTGGCGATGCTGCATCCGCCTTCGACGCACACTTCGCCGGTCTCGCACGATCTTGAAGTCTTCCGCAGGGTGGCTGAGCGCGTGCCCGGCTGCGCGATCGAGGATCACAGCGACGCCATACCGCAGATGCGGTGCGTCAAGTCGAAAACAGAGATCGCGATGATCCAGCGCGCATGCGAGATCACCGCGCGCGGCTTCGATGCGGCGCTGAAGTCGCTGCGGCCGGGCATCAGCGAGTTCGACCTGCAGGAAACCGTCGAGCACGCCTATCGCACAGCGGGCGCGCGAGCCCTCGCGTTTCCCTCCATCGCCGGCTCGGGCATCAACTCGACCGTTTTGCACTATCGCGCCAACGCGAAGACCATCGACAAGGGCGACCTGATCTGCCTCGACTCCGGCGCGAAGTGGCAGGGCTACTCGGCCGACGTCACGCGCACCTTCCCCGCCAGCGGCGCCTTCACGAAGCGCCAGCGCGAGGTGTATGAAGTCGTGCTCAAGGCGCAACTCGCGGCGATCAGGGCCGTCAAGCCCGGCGCGCGGAACTCGCAGATCGATGCCGCCGCGCGCAAGGTGATCGACGATGCCGGCTTCGGCGACTATTTCATCCATGGCATCGGCCATCACCTTGGCCTCGACACCCACGATGCCACGCCGCTGGGCGATCAGCCGCTGAAGGTCGGCGCGGTGATGACCATCGAGCCGGGCATCTACATTCCATCGGAGAATCTCGGCGTGCGCATCGAGGATGATGTACTCGTGACGCGCGGTGGTTGCGAGGTGCTGACACGCGCGATTCCCAAGTCGGTCGCCGACATCGAGCGCGCGATGACGCAGCGCGGAAGTTGAATCCGCTCCCCTCGCTCGCCTACTTCTTTCCCGGGCGCGGATCGAGCGGAATCTTCGTCCCGCACTCCGGGCACATGTCGGACCACAATCCGGTCAGGTCGTAGCCGCATTCATCGCACTGGCCGACGAGGCGCACCTTGTAGATGCCGCGGCGGCAGATCACGTACAGGATCAACGTCAGGGCGAGGGCGACAAGAATGTCGATGATCAGGCCGCCGCCGTGCACGTCCCAATCTCTGTTGGTTGTCGTCATCGCGGTCATGGGCCCGGTCGTCTGCCTGGACATCGTCAGCCAGGGAACCATGCCGAAGATTCGCGTTTCGAGCGCACTGGCCGTGTTGACGGTCCATGTGAAGCGATACGAGCCGAGCGTGAACCACAGAATGACCACCAGGCCGAGGGCGAAGGTGATCTGCGCCTGACGCACGCGCATGGGACGGGTGGCCGCCATATGCCTCGGCACTCTACCGCAATTGCGGTCATCAAGACCATCGCCGAAATCCGCCCTGCGTCGCTCGCCGCGGCGGGCACTACCATTTGTGCGCATGCTCGGCGCCGCGACATTCCGCGATCGAGCCGAAGCCGGCGCACGGCTGGGCGATCGCGTCGCGGCCCTGCTCGCCAGCGATGATGTGGATCAACCTCTGCTCGTGCTCGGCCTGCCGCGCGGCGGGGTCGTCGTCGCAGCCGAAGTCGTACGAGCGCTTCGCAGCGCCGGCATCGATGCTTCGCTCGATGTCTTCGTGGTACGCAAGATCGGCGCGCCGTGGCAGCCGGAACTGGCCGTCGGCGCCGTGGCCGATGTCGATGGCCGGCCCGAGGCCAATCTCAATCGCGAAACGATCGACTCGCTGGGCGTGGATGATGCGTATCTTCAGCGCGCCATCGCCGATGAACATGCCGAGGCCCTGCGCCGCCTGCTCGCGTATCGCGGCGATCGGCCCCCGACATCGATCGCCGATGCCCTGGTCATCGTGGTGGATGATGGCATTGCCACCGGCGCGACAGTGCGTGCAGCGCTGCAGGTTCTTCGCCGCCAGCATCCCAGGCGCTTGATTCTCGCCGTGCCCGTCGCCCCGGCCGACACGCTCGATGATCTGCAGGGCGAAGTGAATGACCTCGTCTGCCTGTCATCGCCGGCGTTCTTCACATCCGTGGGCGCGGCATATGAAATCTTCGATCAGACCAGCGATGAAGAAGTGATCGCGCTGTTGCGCGAACACGCGGCCGCATGAAGAACAAGCGGCGGCGACTCAAACAGTCACCGCCGCTGAGTACTTGATGCAACCGCCGATTCACCCTTACATCGACCCGATCACCAGCAGCAGGTCGTTGACATCGACCTGGCCGCTGCCATCGACGTCGGCCGGACAGTCGTCCGGCATCGAGTCATCGCACGGACCGAAGGCCGTGATCACCGCGAGCAAGTCATTCACATCGACTCTGCCGTCGAAGGTGACATCGCTGGCGATCGCGTTGGAAGGCGGCTCAGGCAACTGGCCGTCGTTGCTGTCGCCACCGTCGGCGGTCATCGACTGCGGCGCGGCGGAGCGCAGCAGCGCGCCGCCCGAGCCGATGAGGAACCCGTATGCGCGGCCGGCGTTCGTGCCGCCGGCATCACTGAACGGCGCACCGGCGAAGATGTCGCTGTTGCCGTCATCGTCGATGTCATCAGCAAAGGCGACGGAGGTGCCGAAGCGATCGCCCGCGGCCTCGCCGAAGAACCGCATGGCCAGCGCGCCGCCGTTGCCGTCGAACACGAACGCGGCTCCGGAGTTGTTGCCCTTGGCGCTGGTGAACGGCGCGCCGACGATGGCATCGGTCGCGGCGTTGCCGACGACATCGCCCATGGCGACGCTCGAGCCCAGCCGCCCGCCGGCGTTCGCGCCATTGATGGTGTAGCGCAGGCAGACAAGCTTGTTGCAGCCGCCTTCGTTGGGCTGGTCGTGATTGCGGAAGAAGATGCGGGCCCGCCCGGCGTTGGAGCCGCCGGCATCGTTGAACGGCGCGCCGATGACGATGAACGTGTAGTCGAAGGTCACAGTGAAGCGATCGGAAGCGATGGCCGAGCCGAAGCGATCACCTGCGGCGTCGCCCGTCAGGCGAATCAATACCCCGCCGGTATCGCCGTTGAAGATGGTGGCCCGGCCGGCGTCGTTGGCGATCTGGTCGTTGCGCGGCTCGCCGATGATGTAATCGTCGTTGCCATCATCGTTGAGATCGCGCACACCCGCGACGGCGGTGCCGAACTGGTCGCCGGCGTTCTGGCCGGTGTGTGTGCGAAGGCGGTTGCCGTTCTCGCCATCGAGGATGTACGCACGACCCGCGCTGGTTCCGCCGGCGTCGTTGAAAGGCGCGCCGACGATCACATCACCGAAGCCGTCATCATCGATATCACCCGCAAAGCCGACGGCGTTGCCGAAGCGATCGCCCGCGGTCTGGCCGACCGCGCTCCACAGCAATCCGCCGTTGAATCCATCGAAGACGTACACCTTGCCGGCCTGGGCCGCGGCTTCATCGTTCAGCGGCGCGCCGACGATGATGTCCAGACGTCCGTCGTTGTTGACATCGCCGGTGGCGACGGCGAATCCGAAGTTGTCCTCGGCGGCCTCGCCAACGATGTTGTCGGAATTGTCCATCGTGCCGTTGCTGTTGCCCGTGAACAGGCTCACGCGACCGGCGTTGCTGCCGCCCAGATCATTGAGGTAGGCGCCGACGGCGATGTCGGCGTCGTTGCCGCTGTCCATCAGCCCGCCCCCGCCGATGGCATAGCCGAACCGATCCTCGGGCGCGAGGCCGGTCTTGACGATCTCGGCGCACGCGGCGCTTTCGGGATCGCCGCAGGAGAGCGTGAGCACGCCCGAGCCGCTGTCAGCGTTGAATCCACCGACACGGATCAGGTACACCTGGTCCTTGACCACGTTCACGATCAGTTCGCTGGTGCCGTCGGGGCAGCCGGTCTTGTCGTCGTTGCAGCCGATCATGTTGGTGATCAGCGTGTTGTCGTTGCAGCTGGTGCCGCGATACATGGCGATGACGGTGTCGAAGTTGGCGTTATCGCACAGGCTGACCTTGAGTTTCGCATTCCACTTGGCGCGGTGCTTGAACCAGATGTCCTTGCCGAAGTTCACGCACACGCCTGGCCCGGCGCTGGTGGCCTCGGCCGTGGTGAACGGCGTCTGGCCCAGTTGAATGGTGACGGGGTCGGAGCAGTCGTCGTTGGCAGGCGGGGCTGCGAACGCTGCATTGGAGGCGGCGACGATCATCGCCACGGCGGAGGCGCGCATTGCGCAGCCGCCGATACCAGAATTGGACATGTGTCGATTCCTTGGTCTTTCTTCGTCAAATCCGCCGACGCGAAACCGGGCCAGGATCGCGGCGGATGGCGGGGAATTGGGCATTCTAGCCCAATACCACTCCAGATGCAGCATGCGACTGCTTCCGTCGCCATTGCGTTGACGTGGGCGCGGTTGCCTCCGACGGCGATCATTCACCGCTGTTGGGTTCCACACGCACGCCTTGGCCGTTGACCAGCCGCTGGGCGCCTTCCACGACGATCGTGGCATCCGCAGGCACATCGCCGCCGATGATTTCGACCAGGTTGCCGTCGCGTACGCCTGTCTGAATGCGATGCTCAACGGCCTTGCCATCGACGACTGAAAACAGCCGCTTGACGCCCGCGAAGGTGACGATGGCCGCTTCGGGCGCCATGGCGACGCCTTGCTGAAGGCTGGAGTCCACGCGGCCAAGGCCGAAACTGCCGGGCTTGAGGCGGCCATCGGTGTTGGGAATCTCCGCTTCCATCACGAACGTACGGCTGCGCGGATCGATGCGTGGCGAGATGCGCGTCACGCGCCCGGTGAAGTCCTCATCAAAAGCTTCCACACGCACGCGCAGCACCTGGCCGACGTTCACCTCGCCAGCGAAGCGCTCCTGCACGTCGGCACGGAACTTGATCGGGTCGGCGTCCACCAGCGCAAAGACCGTTTGTCCCAACGTCACGTACTCGCCCACCGAGACCATGCGCAGAGCTACGGCGTAGTCGGCGTTGTCGGTCCGGACCGGCGCGCGAATCTCGGTGTCCTGCAACTGCTGGCGCGCGATGGCCAGTTCCGCGGTGCGCGAGCGGGCCTGCGAAAGCAGAAACTGGGCGTTGAGCATCTCGGCCTTCACGTTGTGCGATGCGACTTCGAGCGCGGTTTCGAGTTCGTCGTAATCCTGCACGGAGATCAAAGGCGGATCGCTCTCGAACAGTTGCTTGCCGCGCTCGAAGCGGGCCCGGGCGTTGCGCTCCTGGGCTGCCGCTCGCTGCACGGCGGGCAGGGTCTGCACATCGAACGAACTCTCGGGCATGCGCTCAAGCCCAAGGCGCGAGAGGGCTTCGTTCACCGCCGCCTCGCGCTGCTGCAGGGCCAGTTGATAGTCGGTGCGGTCGATCTGCATTAGCACTTCGCCGGGCCCGACGCGATCGCCCAGGTCCTTGTTGGTCGACGCGACGCGGCCGGACACCTTGGCAGCGATTCGGGCTTCATCGTCGGCGAAGAGCGTGCCGGTGAGATCGATCCCGCGCTGCACGGCCCGGTGCTGCAGCGGCGCGACGCGCACGTCGACAACCTCGGCCACGGCGCCGTCGGCCTCCCGCCCCGTGGGTCCGCCTGAACCCTGCTGTTTGCGGCAGCCGCCGAGTGCGGCCACTCCCAGGATCGCGAAAACCGCAGCGGCCATGAACAACCTTGGCCTGCAGCAGGTTCTGGGATTAGACATCGTCATCGGCACCGTCCATAGTAACGCGCTGGCCACGCACTCTCATTCCCGGCCCAAGGCTGTTCATGCAACGACTCGCTGAAATCTGCATCAAGCGCCCCGTCTTCGCGTCGATGCTGATCCTTGCGCTGGTGGTGGTCGGCGCGGCGGCACATGAGAATCTCGCCGTCGACCGCCTGCCTTCGGTCGATCTGCCCACCGTCTCAGTGCGAACGCTGCTGCCCGGCGCTGCCCCCGAGGAAGTGGAGACCGAGGTCAGCCAGGTGGTCGAGGAGGCGGTGAACACCGTCGATGGCATCGATGAACTGCGCTCGGTCTCGAGCAACGGTTCGTCGATGATCATTGCGACGTTCCGGCTCGATCGCGACATCGACTCAGCGGCCCAGGACGTGCGCGACCGGGTGGCGACGGTCGTGCGCCGCCTGCCCGACGACGCCGACGCGCCCATCGTCTCGAAGTTCGACAGCGATTCGACGCCGATCCTCACCTTCGCCCTCTCGGGCCAGCGCACGCTGCGCGAACTCACCGAACTCGCCGACAAGATCATCAAGCCGCAACTGGAGCGCAGCAAGGGCGTGGGCGAGGTGCAGATCAACGGCGGCGTCGAGCGCACCGTGAGCGTGACAGTGTCGGCCGATCGTCTCGCAGCCTACGACATTCCCATCACCGCGGTGCGCGACGCCATCGCGCGGCAGAACGCCGACGTGCCGGGCGGCAACCTGACCGGTCCCGAGCGCGAGCAGGTGCTGCGCACGCTCGGGCGACTGGTCGATCCGGCATCGTTCAACGACATCGTCATCGCGGTGGTCAACGGCGCCCCGGTGCGCATCCGCGATGTCGGCGGCGCGGAGGATGCGCAGCGCGAGCAACGCTCATCGGGCAGGCTTAACGGCCAGCCGGCGGTCTCGCTGGAGATTCGGCGCCAGTCCGGGGCCAACAGCACGCAGGTGATCGAAGGCGTCAAGGCCCTGCTTCCCGGAGTCATCGGCCAACTGCCGCCGGGCGTGAAGCTGCAGGTGATTCGCGACCAGTCGAACTACATCTACGCGGCCCTGGATGAGATCAACCTGCACCTGCTGCTGGGCTCGGTGCTGGCAAGCCTGGTGGTGCTGGCGTTCATGCGCTCGTGGCG
>DATKJG010000393.1:0-2651 GCA_035543215.1 Phycisphaerales bacterium
CAGGACGTCTACCGCCTGCAGGGCGTGAAGATCAACGACAAGCACATCGAGGTGATCATTCGCCAGATGCTGCGCAAGACCGAGGTCCTCGACTCCGGCGAAACGCCGCTGCTCAAGGGCGAACAGCTCGATCGCGCGCGCGCCATGTTGATGAATGAACGCATCGCGGCCGACAACAAGCAGCCCGCGAAGCTGCAGCCCGTGCTGCTCGGCATCACCAAGGCGTCGCTGGCCACCGAGTCGTTCATCTCGGCGGCATCGTTCCAGGAGACCACCCGCGTGCTGACCGAAGCTGCGGTTCGTGGCCTCAAGGACGACCTGCGCGGCCTCAAGGAGAATGTCATCGTCGGCCGGCTCATCCCGGCGGGTACCGGCTTTGCTGCCCATGAGCATCGCCGCGCCAAGGCGGACGCCAACGATCGCGGCAGCTTCATGGATGTGGGCGGCGGTGTCGCCGACATCGATGACGCCGGCGGCGTGGGCGAGGCGGCTGCCTCCGAGGGCTGAAGCTGAAGAGTTGATCGTCGATTCGTCGTCGACTCGAAGAAGGCCGGTGGAAACACCGGCCTTTTTCTTTATGCTCGCCCCATGGACCAGGCGATTCGTTTCGTGACCACGAGCGACGGGGTCAAGCTTGCCTACGCGGTATCAGGCTCCGGTTCGCCACTGGTCAAGACTCCGAACTGGCTGAACCATCTCGAATTCGATTGGCAGAGCCCCGTGTGGCGGCACTGGTTCGCGACGCTCTCGGCCCACCACGAGTTGCTCCGCTTCGACGCACGCGGCTGCGGATTGTCCGACTGGGTGCAGGACGATCTTTCGCTCGAGCGCCAGGTGCACGATCTCGAATGCGTAGTGGAGGCGAGCGGGCAGTCGCGCTTCGCGTTGCTTGCGCTGTCGCAGGGCGCTGCCGTGGCCATCGAATACGCGGTACGTCACCCGCAACGCGTCAGTCACATCGTGATCCACGGCGGGTTCGCGCAGGGCTGGGCCCGGCGTGACGCGGAATGGCTGCGCTCCGGCAAGGCGCTGGTGGAGCTGATGCGTGTGGGTTGGGGCGCGGACACGCCCGCATTCCGCCACCTGTTCACCGAGTTGTTCATCCCTGGGGGCAGCAACGAGCAGCTGGCGTGGTTCGATGAGCTCGTGCGCCGCACGACGAAGCCCGAGGTCGCCGCCCGCATCATGGAAGCGGTGGGTGAAATCGACGTGACGCCGATCATGGCCCAGGTACGTGCCCCGACCCTGGTGTTTCATTCACGCGGCGACGCGCGCGTCCCCGTCGAGCAGGGGCGCATGCTCGCCGCCGGCATCCCGGGGGCGCGATTCATCGAAGTCGACAGCCGCAATCACGTGCTGCTCGAGCACGAACCGGCCTGGGAGAGATTCAAGGCCGTGGTGGGGGATTTCCTCGGCTGGCAGCACGAGACGCCGCGGCGTCGTTCCGCCGACTCGCCCTCGAGCTGCGCAGAGCTTGCGGTTCTGACTGCTCGCGAACTCGAGATCCTCGGCCTGGTGGCCAGTGGTGCCAACAACCAGGCTATCGCCGATCGGCTGTTCATCAGCGAGAAGACCGTGCGCAATCACCTCACGGCGATCTTCGACAAGATAGGCGTCGGTTCACGCTCCCAGGCAATCGTGTTCGCGCGTGACAGGGGTATTGCCGGCCGCCCACATTGATTTGCAGCGCGTCAGCCGCGTTTGCATACTCGGCCGTCATGGACCAGACGATTCGTTTCGTGACGACGGGGGACGGAGTGAAGCTCGCCTATGCCGTTTCCGGCAAAGGCCCGCCGTTGCTCAAGACCGCCAACTGGCTCAACCACCTCGAGTTCGACTGGCAGAGCCCGGTGTGGAACCACTGGTTCAATCTCTTCTCCACGCACCACACCCTGCATCGCTACGACATCCGCGGCAGCGGCTTATCCGACTGGACCGACACCAAGCTCACCTTCGACCAGCAGGTGGCGGATCTCGAGTGCATCGTCGAGGCCGCGGGGCTGGAGAAATTCGCGCTGCTGGGTATTTCGCAGGGCGCCTCCGTGGCCATCGAATACGCGGTGCGCCATCCCGGGCGCGTCTCGCACCTGGTGATCCACGGCGGTTTCGGGCGAGGCTGGATGAAACGCAGCGCCGAGACCGAGCGCGCCGGACGCGCGTGGGTGGAACTGGTTCGCGTGGGATGGGGCACCCGGGCGTCTGCCTACCGGCGCATGTTCGCCGAGCTGTTCATTCCCAAGGCCAGCGAGGAACAGATCGACTGGTTCACCGAGATGCAGCACCGCTCGACCACGCCCGAACTCGCGGCGCGCATCATGGAAGCCTCCGGCGCCATCGACGTGATGCATCGACTGCCACTGGTGCGCACGCCGACGCTGGTCATGCATCCGCGGCACGATCTCATCGTGCCCTTCGACCAGGGACGTTTCATCGCGGCCGGCATTCCCGACGCGCGCTTCGTCGAATTCGACAGTGGCAACCACCTGCTGCTCGAGGACGAGCCGTCGTGGCAGAAATTCCAGGACGTGGTGGCCGAATTCCTGGGGTGGCAACGCGAGCTGCCGCGCCGCCGTGCCGGTGATGCGCTCGTGGCCGATGAAGAGCTCGCGGCGCTCACCACCCGCGAGCGCGAGATCCTCGATCTCGTGGCG
>DATKJG010000394.1:0-2199 GCA_035543215.1 Phycisphaerales bacterium
GCTCGATGAGCGCTGCATGCAGGCCATCGCGCGGGAGATGAACCTCTCCGAGACTGCGTTCGTGCAACCGAACGCCGACGGCGGCTTCGACCTGCGCTGGTTCACGCCCGCCAAGGAAGTCGATCTGTGCGGCCACGCGACGCTGGCCAGCGCGCACATTCTCTGGCAGGAGGGTCATCTCCAGCCGGACTCGACGGCTTCGTTCGCGACGCAAAGCGGCTCGCTGCATTGCCGGCGCGGCGAGAAGAATCGCATCGTCATGGACTTTCCGATGGAGATCGCGACGCCATGCATCCCATCCGAGGACCTGGTCAAGGGCATCGGCTCCGATGGCGATCGGTATCTGGTCAACCGGCTGCACTACATGGTGGTGCTGCGCGACGCCAGCACGCTGCGCGCCCTCAAACCTGATTTCACGAGACTTGCCCACCTTGATCGCCGCGGCGTCATCGTGACCTCACCATCGGACGATGGCCGATTCGACTTCCTTTCGCGCTACTTCGTTCCCAAACTCGGCATCAACGAAGATCCCGTGACAGGTTCCGCTCATTGCTCGCTCGGCCCGTACTGGGCTGAGCGCCTGCACAAGACCGAGATGACCGGCTATCAGGCCTCATCGCGCGGCGGCATCGTCGGCGTGCGAGTCCGGCCAGACGATGGCCGCGTCGATCTCATCGGCGACGCCATCACTGTCATGCGCACGCAACTGCTCGTCGGGGCGTGAGAAACGGCGGCATTCGAGCGCGAAACGTCAGCGATCGTCGGCGGGCACATCGGCCGGACGCATCGCGTCGGCCTGCACAACGAGATTGTGGAAGGCGTCGGTGAGGTGCTGCATGATCTGCGGCCGGGCGCCCTCGATGATGCGCGGCGGGCCGATGAACACATCGCAGAACATCGGCACGATGATCAGGTCGCCGCGCGGCATCGCAAATCCGAGATTGCGCATGTACACCGGCACGACAGGCGTGCGCGGCCGCTTGGCCAGCACGTGTGCGATGCCGGTCTTGAACTCGCCGAGTTTCTCCGGGTCGCCGCGCGTGCCTTCGGGAAAGAGAATGAGCGTTGCGCCTGCGTCGAGGGCCTCAATCATCGAGGCCAGTGGATTGCATGAGCGCGTGACCTTGTCGCGCCGGATTGCGAGCACGTTCATGCAACGCTTCCAGACGAAGTTGCGGATCGGGCCCTGCTCGAAGTAGTCGGCTGCGGCCACGGGCCGCACGCGCGGCAGGTCGCGCAGGCGCATCAGGTCCATGAGCACCGCGGCATCGAGATGGCTGTTGTGATTGGCGACGAAGATCGTGGGCTCGCTGAAGCGCAGATGCTCGCGGCCGTGCACGCTGACGCCGATGAGCAGGCGCGCGATCGGCCGCACGATCACAAGAAACCACAGATACATCAGCCAGTGGCGCATGACGTCCAGCCGATCAGTTCACCGGCAGCCGGATCAATAGAAGTACCCGATGAAGTGGAAGAAGATCGGCGCGGAGAAGCACAGCGAGTCGACGCGATCGAGCACGCCGCCGTGGCCGGGAATGAGCGTGCCCGAATCCTTCACGCCGACGTCGCGCTTGATGGCCGAGATGATCATGCCGCCGATCGGCCCGGTGGTGGCGATGAGGATTCCCGCGATCAGCGCGTGATAGGCATCCATCGGCGTGAGGAATCGCAGCAGCACCGCGAGGATGCTCGTGCACACCAGGCCGCCGAGAAAGCCCTCCCACGTCTTGTTGGGCGAGATGTGCGGTGTCATCTTGTGCTTGCCCAGCGTCTTGCCGAACATGAACTGCAGCACATCGTTGAATTCCGCGAGGAAGATGAGATAGAACAGCAGGCCGCGATTGCCCGCTGCGAACGGCGTGTCGAGATCCATCACCAGCAGGTACGCGAGGTACGACAGGCCGTAGACGAACGCCATCAGGCCCCAGTGGAGTTTGCCGGCGCTGGTCATGAATCGCTGCGTCTCGCCCGCCATCACCAGGCGCAGCGGGATGATCATGAACATGTACACCGGGACAAAGATGAGGAACATGTTGTACCAAGGCATCCACACCCAGAGGTACTGCACGATGATGGCAAGGTACGACAGCAGGATCGCGCGGCGGTCCGCGATGCGCATGTGCACGAGCGTGTAGAACTCCTTGAGCGAGACGAAACTCAAGAGCGCAAAGCAGGCGATGGTCACCCATTCGTAGCGCG
>DATKJG010000395.1:0-2506 GCA_035543215.1 Phycisphaerales bacterium
CATGGAGTTGCTGGAAAAACGAACCATGCGCGCACGGGCACGCCGAACGATCGCGTCCCGGGGTCAGGGCGGGCGATCGCCGGTGGCCGGCGAGTCAGATTGCTGAGATGGTAGTCGGCCGATCCGACATGGTCTGCTGTACAATTCGCGGTGCGCTGCGCGGTGGCGATTCCCGCGTGCGATCGGCCGTTCCATGAACGGCGCACGGCCGACAGCGTCTTCCCCACATCAATTCACTGCATTCCAAGAAGAAACGAAAGGCCAACATGATGATCATTCGCACGCTTTCAGCCGTGGCGATCGGCGCGGTCGCGTTCGCCGTGCTCGCCGGTCAACAGTCCCCACCCTCCAAGCCGGCCCAGACTCCGCCCGCCAAGCCGCCCGAGGTCTCGCCCGAAGACCAGCAGATGATGCAGGACGCGATGCCCGGCCCGATTCACGAACACATGAAGAAGTGCGTGGGTGAGTACACGACGAAGACCAAGATGTCCGGTGCCGGCGCGCCCCCCGGCGACGAAGAGGCTGGCACGGCGAAGATCAGCATGAGCCTTGATGGCCGCTTCCTGGTGGTTGAACAGAACGGCATGATGATGGGCATGCCCATCAAGACCATGAAGATTCATGGGTACAACAACGCCGCCAAGCAGTATGAGGCGGTGTGGATGTACACCATGTCCACCGGCATGCTGGCCATGACCGGCGAGAGCAAGGACAACGGCAAGACCATCGAGTGGAAGGGCACCTACAAGGAAGGCGATGGCGATCACACGCTGCTGGTGACGACGACGCACGTTGACGAGAACGCCTTCATCGAGAAGATTCATCACGCCGACGGTGCCGAGGACGGCCCGGTGATGGAGACGACCTTCACGCGGAAGAAGTGATCCGGCCCGGCAGTTTTCTCGCGGCAAGCCTTGTCCCGCAGCCCACGGATCGCCATCCGTGGGCTGTGGTTTTTGCCGCAGACAGTCGCAACTGCTACGATCTTCGCCCCTTTCGACAGATCACCCCATGGCCAACCCGCCCGCCAAATCACCAATCGCCGCCAAGTTCGACCAGCGACTCAAGGAAGTCCATCAGACCGACCTGACCGAAGGGCGGATCAACCAGGATTTCCTCGAGTGGATGCAGACCAAGGGCATGACGTACCTGCTGGTGGCGCTGCTGGCGTTGTGCGCGTACCTGGTGTACGTGCGCTGGCAGGGCTCGCGGCAGAACTACCAGGCTGAGGCCTGGCGCGAACTGGCCAATGCGGCGCTGCCCACATCACTGGAAGAAGTCGCACAGAAATATGGCGACGTCGGCGCGATCGGCTCGCTGGCGCGGCTGCAGGCGGCGGGCGAATTGCTGCGAGCGGTCCAGACCGGAAAGGACCTGGGAGCCGACGAAGCGACTCGGGCCGATTTGACGGAGGAGCGTCGCAATGAATTCCTGGATCGGGCCGATCGCCTGTATCGCGAAATGGTCGAAGGCGATGATCACAGCGCCGGAAAGACGCTCCTTGCTGTGACTGCTCTCACCGGCCGTGCGGTTGTCGCTGAGTCGCGCGGCGACGGCGCCAAGGCCAAGGAGTACTACGAGGCAGCAGCGGCCCGTGCCGGCGACGCGTACCCCGACCTTGCAGCGCAGTCGCGCGAGCGCGCGACGAAGGTGTCCGCCCAATTGCCTCCGGCTGCATCAATGCCCAGCGATGAAGGTGTGCAGGCCCTGCAGCCCAAGGGCAACGAGGCATACCAGAGCGCGCAGATGGAGCCTTGGATTCGCGAACTCATCGGTGGCAAGAAGGCTGATGACGCCTTAGGCGCGGCTTCCGGATCGGGTGGCTGATCGGCCCGGACTCCTTCGCACATGTCCCCGCAGCCCGATGCTGAGCCAATCGAGCGGCCCGATCAGGGCGCCGATGAACAGACGAATCTGATTGCCCCGGGCGGCAAAGTCGATCGCGAGGCGCTCTTTGCGCTGTACGAGCGCGAGGAGCAGGCCAGCGGCGACGACGAGGCGCCCATCAGCGTGCGCTTTCAGCTGCTGCGCGATCTCGACAAGCGCCTCGACAAGTACCTCGTTGATCGCATCCCGTTTCTCAGCCGCACATCGCTGCAGAACCTTATTCACGAAAAGGCGGTCACGGTGAACGGCCGCGTGCCCAAACCTTCGACGAAACTCCACAAGGGCGATGTGGTGGTCGCGGTGCTTCCGCCGCCGCCGTCCAACGAGATTCCCGGCGAAAACATCCCGCTCGCAGTGCTGTTCGAGGACGATGACCTGATCGTCATCAACAAGCAGGCGAACATTCTCGTGCACCCGGCTCGCGCCCATAAGTCGGGCACGGTCATCAACGCGCTCGCATGGCATTTTCAGCACAGCACCTCAGGCTCGCTGTCATCAGTGGGCAAGGAGTTCGCGCGGCCGGGGGTGGTGCATCGGCTCGATCGCCACACCACCGGCGTTATGGTCGCGGCGAAATCCGACACGGCGCACTGGCGGCTGGGGAAGCAGTTCGAGAACC
>DATKJG010000396.1:0-4759 GCA_035543215.1 Phycisphaerales bacterium
GATCATCACGCCCTTGCTGATGGTGGCCTTGCACACATCACGGAAGTTGAACGTCGTGTCCTGGTCGGCCGACTCGTTGCCGGCGACCACGATGAGTTTGAGCACATCATCGCTGGCGTTCCAGTCGAGTCTCTCGCCAGCGGCCTTCAGCACGCGACCCACGAGTTCCGTGCCGCCGTTGGTGGTAAGCGCGAACAGTTGCTTGGAGACCATGTCGAGGTCTTCGGTGAAGCCGATGTCGATGTTGACCCAGCCGTTCTCTGCGTTGTGGCCGTCGTTGCCGTAGGTCAGGAGCGCCACGCGCAATCGCGGCGTAGGCTTGGCCAAGGCGAGATCGTTGACGATCTCCCAGAGTTTCACGCGGGCGGCGTTGATCAGGCCTTCCATCGAGCCAGAGGTATCGAGGCAGATGGCGAGTTCAACGATGCGGTCGCCGGCTTCGATCGGGCGCGGGGGAGGGATCAGCGCCGGCGCTGCAGGCAGCCCGTTGCCGCCGGCGGGCTGCGCCGGCGGAGCAGGGGGCTGTTGCGGCGTGAGCAGTTGCTGCGCGCCCTGCTGCGCGGTTTGGCCGGTCTGCGGTGCCTGCTGCTGGCGCTGCTGCTGCGCCATGGCGGCTGCAGCCAGGGTCATGCAGGCGACGGTGGAAAGGATCATGCGTGTCATCGGTGGCTCCTCATGGTGCGCCGCGTCGGTTGAGGGCGCTGTGGTTATCGTGATCAGCAGTCGTTCTTGATCAGAATCGTCTTGCCGTTGTGGATGATGATGGTGTCGCCCGAGAGCGAGAGCACTCCCTGGCGATGCTGTCTGACGAGTTCCTCCAGCAGCTGGAAGTGCTCGGGCGAGCCGTACTGAATGGTCTGATCGGGCGTGATGGCCTGGTTCTGAGTGAGCGCGCCGGCTTTCTGGGCCTGCGCCTGCGTGGCCACGATCTGCGAGTCGATCCACTGCGCGCCCTGCTTGAAGAACGCGCGATCACACATCTGCTGCACGTTGGAGAATTCCACGGTCTTGAGATTGGCGTCGACGAAGCGGTTGTCGTACTGGAGTTTGCTCTGGCCCTTCTGGGCGTTGAAGTTGATGCCCTGGTTCACGGCCGCCGCGCCCCAGCGCTGCTGCACGGCACGCGAATCGAGGTTTTCGCTGCACCCCATGCTCAGCGTGTTCCAGTCGTTGAGGTTCGTGCCCTCGGTGGCGAGGAACGCCGTGTACTCGGTCAACACGCCGAACTCGGTCGAGAGTCGCAGAATCTCGTCGGAGATCTCGCGGTACTTCGGATCATCGAAGATGGATGTGCCCGCGGGATTCGGCCGGGCGGCATACTCCGCGCCGGCCTGCCGCACCTGGTCGACGAGATAGGCGATGCGGCGGCTGGCCCACAGGCGCGGCACGAACGCATGCCGCGTCGTCGCGCTCTCGAAGTCGAAGCTCATTTCGAAGACGCGCTGCTGGCCGAGGCAGTTGCCGCGCATGCGGAACTTGACCGGGTCGCCCGTGTATTGGCCCAGCAGGATCAGTTGATCATCCTCGAAGACGTCGGGGATCTTCGACGGGATCAGGTCGCGCGCCAGTTGCGTGCTGACCGAGCCGCTGGAATCGATGGTTTCGATGGTGATGTCGCTGAGCACCGGGCCGTACAGCCGCTTGAACACGGTTGCGACCTTGAGTTCCACGTTCTCCTCCGGCAGCACATAGGTCGTGCTGGCGCGGGTGACGTCAGCGATGCGATCGAGCAGCGGCACGTTGACATCGTTGCCCACGCCGAAGGCGAAGATGCGCCGATGATGCGGGTTGCCCTTTTCAGCGAGGTCGCGAATTGAAGTCTCCGACGTGTTGCCGACCGTCGGCAGGCCGTCGGTGAGGAACAGCACGATGGGAATACAGCCCGCCGTCGGGTCCGGCCGAAGCGATTCGACCAGCGCATCATGGATGTTGGTGCCGCCCGAAGGCTTGATCGCGCCGATGTATTCGATCGCCTTCATGCGCGACTGCGGATCTTTGACCACAGGGCGCGGCGCGAAGGAGGCGACGGTCGTCGAGTAATCGATGATGTTGAAGTACTCGCCTTCTTCAAGGCCTTCAACGACCTGCAGGGCGGCGGCACGGGCCTGATCCATCTTCGCGCCGGCCATGGAGCCCGAGCGATCGATGACGATCGTGACCTCGCGCTTCTGCTTCTGATTCGATTCACCCAGCGACGCCGGCAGACCGGCCATGAGCAGGAAGTAGCCGCCTTTTCCGTGCGGGCCGATCTTCGGATCGGGGTACGCGAACATCGATGCCGCGACGCTGGAGTGATCGCCGTCGGGCACGAGCAGGTACGAGAGCATGAACGCACCGGGGTCGCTGGCCGTCTTCTCCGAAAGCGCCACGTGCATCGCGTTGCGGCCCTTGCGCTCGGTGATGATGTCGTGCGAGGGCGAATAGGCGCTGGTGATTTCCTGCTTGGACTGGATGTCGATGTCGATCTTCCAGGGGAAGCGGCGATCGAGCGATTCGCTGCGCGGCAGAACGTAATCCACGCGCTCGCGATCGCCCTCCAGCAGGCACTCGTAGGCCAGGCGGACTTTCTGCGTGCCGCCGGCGGTGACGGGAAAGACGCTCGTGCGGATGAGGTTGTAGCCCGCGAACTCCAGCAGCGCCGGATCGCGCACGCGGTTGACGATGGATTCGTACAGCCGGCGGGCTTCATCGCGCCGCATGATCTGGGCCGTCGGCTCGGATGCCGCGCCTTCGAAGAGGAAGTTACTCACCACGGCCCCGTCGGGAACCGGAAGCAGCAGGATGGCTTCGATCTGCTGGCCCCCCGGATTGCGCAGCGACATTTCCATCGTTGTGCGTGCCGTGCGCTCGAGGATGTTGACGCGCGCCTGGAGGCCGGTGATCTCGACCGCCTGGCCGCGCTGCTCGAGCACGAACCCCCGGCCGCTGGCTGACTGCGGGATGATGATCTGTGACACGCGCGAGAGGTCCTGGCGCAATTGTGCAGGCAGTTCCACCTGCACGTGCACGTTCACTTCCTGTGCTGGTGATGATCCGGCGAAGGCGCCTGCGAGAACCGCGACGGCGGCGAAACGTGACGAGATGCCTGAAATCATGACTGGCTCCTGCGGTGTGGCGGAATCGGCCCGTGCGAAGAATCGTCTCGAGCCTCATATGTCATACTCCTTGGCGGCGGTTTGCTTCGTAACACCGGCGCAAAAGCGGGCCGTCCGAGGCAGGTCGGCATTGGAGTATTCCCTAATCGCTTTGCCGAAAGCGATTTATCGTCACTGCTTGTTGACGGCGGCCGTGCGGCCCGCAATCCTTGAGGCTGAGCGAGCACGCCACTGATTCAATATCGGAGATCAAGAACGATGTTCCACGGCCGAACCGTCCCTGCTTTCCTCGCAACCCTCGTTTCGCTGCCCGCTTTGCTAGCTTCACCTTGTGCAGGCCAGTCAACAGGCCCCGCGATCTTCGTGGTGAACAACGGCTCGTCCGGCAGCAGCGTCACGTCGTTTCGGGTCAATGCGGACGGCACGCTGACCTACGCCAGCACCGTCGTGCCGACCGCGCAACTCAATCCGCAGACCATCGATGTTTCGCCCAACGGCCGATGGCTGTGCGTGGGTCACGGCTCCGACGCCGTCTCGCCTGACCATCTGACCTTCATCGAGGTCCACAGCGACGCGACCATGTCGATCGTGCTGCAGCCGACCACCCCCGACTCGCCCACGTGCGTGCGCTGGCTCAACGATTCGCTGGTGGTGGTGACCAATACCTCGGCGACGCCCAACGACATGCTGATGGTGTACCGGTTCAACTCGGTGACGCCATCGATGGAGCAGGTGTGGTTCTCGTCGCTGAGCACAACCACCTTTGATATCGCCATCGACCGGCCCCATCACCTTCTGTATCCGCGCGCTGCCACCAGCAGTGTTTGGCCGATGACATGGAACGATCAGACCGGTGTGCTCACCAAACTCACGCCGGCTCCAGTCCCCACCGGCGTCTTCTACCTTGGCCCCGGAGTGTCGCCTGATGGCACGAAACTGTACTTCGGCGGCGGCATCAGCACGGCAAATGGCCTGAGCAGCCGATGGATCGGCGGCTTCAACGTCGACACTTCGACTGGCGCCCTGACGCCCATGCCGAACTCGCCGTTCCTTTCGCCGCCGCAGAGCGGCACTTCAGGCCCGTCGCCCAAGCAGGTGGTCGTGTCATCCAACGGCCAGTTCGCGTATGTCTCTCACGGGACTTCCGGCGACGTCCAGGGGTTCACGATCAACCAGTCCACGGGCGAACTGACCGCAATTCCGGTGGGCGCGTACATCGATGTCGGCGGCCAGGGCAACTGCAGCAAGATGGCGGTGCTCAACAATCGCCTGTACGTCATGCGCTACTACTCGTCGCCCAACGACGGCGTGCTGGCCTTCAACATCAATGGCGACGGCACACTCACGCGGATCGGCCTGCCGGTGTATCCGACGCAGGGCAGCCTGCCGTGGGATATCGCTGTCTGGCGAGGCGTTCCCTGCCCGGCTGACATCGATGGAACCGGCACGGTCGATGTCAATGACTTGCTGGCGGTCATTACGGGCTGGGGCCCGTGCGCCAATCCGAACAACTGCCCGGGCGACATCAACGGCTCGGGGACGATCGATGTCAATGACCTGCTCGCGGTCATCACCACTTGGGGTCAGTGCCCGAACTGATTCTGGCCAGGACCATTCAACAGCGGCACGACATGTGCCGGCTCGCTGATTTGATGCGATCGACG
>DATKJG010000397.1:0-6240 GCA_035543215.1 Phycisphaerales bacterium
CAGTAGGCGACGCGCCAACGAGCGCTCATGAGGCAATGGTGCAGGCAATGAAGCGTGATGATCCGCCCCGCTGGGTGCTGGGGCCGATCGCGGGAAGAAACGAGTGGTTTCAATGACTCGGCGATTGCGTTCCAACTTGGCGGATCGCGACGGGCGGGCGAACGCCAGCGATGTCGCCGCGCCGCGGTTCACCGCCATGGCCCACGATGCGGTCACCGTCGCGCGGCGGCTGCTGGGCCAGCGGCTGGTTCGCGTCCTGCCCGGCGGCAGGCGTCTTGCCGGCATCATCGTCGAGGTCGAGGCGTATCTCGGGCCGGAGGATCGCGGCTCCCATACCTTCGGCGGCCGGCGAACTCCACGGAACGAGTCGATGTACCTGCCCGGCGGGCATGCCTACGTCTATTTCACCTATGGCATGCACTTCTGCCTGAATGTGGTCTGTGGTCGGCGCAATCACGGCACGGCTGTCCTGCTGCGTGCCCTGGAGCCCGTGGAGGGGCTCGAGGAGATGTTCCGCCGCCGTCCAAAGGCCAGAAGTGCGTCCGACCTCTGCTCCGGCCCGGGCAAGCTGACTCAGGCGCTCGGGATTGATCGCAGGTTGGATGGCGCGAACCTCATCACCAGCCCGACACTCTTCATTGAGAGGCTTCGGAGAGCCCTATTGCCCGATGACGCTGTCCTCATCACGCCTCGGATCGGCCTGAACCCCGACCCCCGCTTTGCCGGCGACTGGGCCCATCGACCTTTGCGGTTCGTACTCGCCGGGCACCGGTTCGCCTCGAGGCCGGTCGGCGCGAATCGTCAATTCTCGCGACGTCCCTAGACCGATATCAGGAAGGCACCCTATTCTGTTGTCGTGCCTGACGCCACGCCCGCGTCGCGCGACACCGCCTTCATCCGCCGCCATGAGCCAACAGAAGCAACAGCAGCCGCGTGAACACAAGGAAGTGGATTGGAGAGGCCTCGCCAGCGCGACCGGCCCCTATCCGGTCGATGCCTTTCACTTCGTGAGGGAAGGCCTTTCGTACGCGGCTCATCGCGTGCACGACGACGTCGAGAGCATTGCCGAGCAGGACCGCCACATCACCGGCCAGCAGTTGTGCTTGGGGCTGCGCGATTTCGCGATCGATCGCTACGGCATGCTGGCGCCGGCGGTGCTTGGACACTGGAACATCCGGCGCACCGAAGACTTCGGCCGCATTGTCTTCGCGATGGTCGAGCATGGGCTGTTGAGCAAGACCTCCGACGACACGCTCGAAGACTTCCGCAGCGTCTACGACTTCCAGGAAGCCTTCAGCGCGAACGAAGTGGCGACGCGCATCGGCGCGAACTAGGCGACTTTGGATTGTGGTTCTGGATTTGGAATGGGCAATGCGCGCGATCTCTGCGCACCGGCCCGGACGGACCAATCCAGAATCCAAGACCCAAATCCAAAATTCCTATAGGCTGCGTCCATGCCCTCGCCTGCGCCTGCTCCCGCGCCCGCAGATATTCGCCGCCTGCACCTGTGGCAGATACAGGCCGTGCGCGATGCGATGGTCATCGCGGCTGTCGTGGGATTGGTCTGGCTCGGCTACGCGATGCGCAGCGTCACCGTTCCGCTGCTGGTGGCGCTGATGCTGGCGTATCTCTTTGAGCCGCTGATCGTCTGGGCGTGCAATCGCTATCGCGTGCGGCGTCCGGTCGTCGTCGTCGGGCTGGTGCTGTCGATCATCGTCGCGATCGTGCTGGTGATCGCCATCGCGGTGCCGCTGATCGTTGGCCAGACGATGCAGATGGTGCGCGATCTGCGCAGTCACAGGCTCGAGTACACGTTGATCTCTCTTCGTGAGAAGGTGCCGCAGGTCTGGATCGAGCAGTACGACGCGGCTGCGGAATCGCTGACCGATCTCATGGGCGCGCGCTATCGACCGCCCTTGCCGCGTCCTTCGGCGGCGGCGACCGGACCATCGGCGACCCAAGCGGCAACGAGTCCGGTCGAGGGCGCACCGGAACGGAGCGGCGCCGCGCCGCCGGATGTGCCGCCTGCCGATGCCATCGCACTGACGGAACTGGAGATCCGCGAACTGGTGCGCACCGAGGTGGAGCGGCAATTGGCGCAGCGCGATGCGCTTCTCGCCGCGACGCCCCCGACAGGGGATTCAGCCGCGCACACGCCTGCTATCGGTTCCGGCCCCGTGTCTTCCATCTGGCGGATCTCCCGCTCCACCGTCGGTGCGATCGTCAGCTTCCTTGGCCAGGTGCTCAAGATCGGCTTCCTCTTCTTCCTGATCCCGTTCTACCTGTTCTTCTTCAGCCTGTGGTATCCGCAGATCGTGGCGTTTGCGGGCGAACTGATCCCGGGCGACCGGGCCCCGCGCGCCGCGGAACTGCTGGGCAAGATGGACCGCGTCATCGCCGCCTTCGTGCGTGGCCGCATCGTCATCAGCCTGGTGATCGGCGTCATCTGCGCCGTAGGCTGGACCCTGTGCGGCGTGCCGTACGCGATCGTTCTCGGCCTGATCACCGGCATCTTCAGCGCTGTGCCATACCTGGGCTTCGTGGGCCTGCCGGTCGCTGTGCTGATGCTGTGGGTCAACGAACTGGGCGAGCCGCCGAGCCTGCGCATGAGTTGGCTGGCGATCATCGGCTGGCCGACGCTGGTGTACGTCATCATGCAGATTCTGGAGACCTACATCATCACGCCGGCGATCGCGGGCAAGGCGACCAACCTTGATCCCGTCACGATTCTCGTCGCGGTCCTCGCCGGCGGCAGCGTCGGCGGCGTGTACGGCATGCTGCTGGCGATCCCCGCCGCGGCGTGTCTGAAGATTCTGCTCACGGATGTCCTGATGCCGCGGGTGCGCTTGTGGGTAAAGGGCCGCGCGGAGGACCCGCTGCCGTTGTAGTCAATCCGCCGCGAAGCGCTGCACGCCGTCGACGAACACTGCGACCGGTCGGATCGATTTCCAGTCAACGCCCTCATCGAACGGCGAGTGATCGAGGATCACGAAGTCGGCGCGGTAACCCGGCGCGATGCGGCCAATCTCGTTCTCGGCGAACGCCGCGAACGCGGCGCGAGTTGTGTAGCAGCGAAGCGCCTCGCCAACGGTGATCGACTCCTGAGTCTGCCAGGTCTTGCCATCGAGCGTGCGACCGGTAACCGCCGCTTCAACGCCAAGGAACGGATTGATGCTTACGACCGGCCAGTCTGAGCCGAACGCCACCACGCAGCCAGCGTCAAGCAGGCTTCGGAACGCGTAACTGCTCCGGCAGCGCTGGGCCCCGAGGTACTGCTCGGCGTACCGGCCATCATCAGCCTTGTGATACGGTTGCATCGATGCGATCACTCCCATGTCGCCAAAGCGCTGAATGTCCTCGGGCAGAAGGTGCTGAGCGTGTTCGCTGCGCGGCCGGGCCTTGCGCAGATCGGGGAAGACCTTCTCATAGGTTTCGATGAGCAGATGGTTGGCCTCATCGCCGATGGCGTGCGCGATCGGCTGAAAGCCGTTGTCCATCGCCGCGCGGATGTTGCTTTCGAGTTTGCCGCCGTCGACGCCCTCGCGCAGCAGGCCGTGCCAGCCCTCGCGGCCGGCTTCGTTGTTCAGGAACGGCTCGCGCATGTAGGCAGTGCGCGAACCGAGGCTGCCGTCCATGTAGGTCTTGAATCCGTTGATGCGCAGCCAGCCGTCGCGCGGCGCGAAGGCTCTGGCGGCCTCGGCTGCCTTCACCCAGTCGCCTGCCGTGGGATAGAGGAAGAATCGAACGTGGTAGTTCTCGGGCGCGATGGCCGCGTAGGCGTCGAGATCACCGATGCCCGGAATGTCGCTGACCGCGGTGATGCCGTGACGCAGCGCCTCGACCATCGCCATCTTGAGCGCTGCGACCTGATCCTGCTGGGTAATTGAAGGAAGGTGCCGTGTCACCAGCGCCATCGCCGATTCGCGCAGGATGCCGGTGGGCTCGCGCGTGGCTGGATCGCGGTCGATGACGCCGCCGGCGGGATCGGGCGGGCCGTCGCGCGTGATGCCTGCGAGTTTGAGCGCCACGGAGTTCGCAAGGCCGGAGTGGCCATCCATGCGCGAGAGAAACAGAGGATGATCACCGGTGACGCCGTCGATCCATTCCTTTGTTGGCTGCTCGGGCGTGTCCCAACTCTCGACCGAATACCGTCCGCCCAGCACCCATTTTCCTGGCGCGAGTTTGGCAGACCAGTCCTTGACACGCTTGATGAAATCCTCCTTACCGCTCGCATCGCGCAACTGCAGTTGTGAGAGTTGCATTCCGCCGCCGAGCATGTGCACATGCGAGTCGATCAGGCCGGGGATGACGATGCGGCCTCCGGCATCGATGATCTTCGTCTCGACGCCGATGTAACGTTCATCGCGCGGGCCGACGTGCACGAAGCGACCGTTGTCGATCGCAGCACACTCGGCGAATCCGGGCAAGCCGTCGGACCAGATGCGGGCGTTCACGATGACGGCGTCCGCGGGGGAGGGACCGGGCTGTTGCAATCCAAGGCTGGCGATGAGAACAGCGGCTGTGAGCATGCATTCAGAATACCGCGGACGCCAGCGTTTCAGGTACGCTCATGCCTCGTGCGGCAACCGGCTGTCAACCTCAAGCATCGAATCGGCTCATCCGTCGACGATGTCACCGAGCATTGGATCGGCTGGACGTTTCCGCCGGTCGGACGCGCGATGGCTGAGGCGAACTGGTCCCCCGATGCCGCGGGCGACTACTGCCAGCGCTGTGGCGATTCTGTTGGGCCCGGCGAGGCAACGGCCGATGGCTGCGCGACATGTCGCACTGGCGCGGAACTCGATGGCGGCATTGCTGACGGAGTGATTCGGCTCGGCCCATACATTGAGCCGCTGCGAGGCTGGGTGCAGGCCATCAAGTATCAGCGCTGGAACGAAATGGGCGAGGCGCTCGGGCAGCTGCTGGGCGAACGCATCCGCGTCAGCGGCCTGGTCAACCTGCAGGAGGCGATCGTCGTGCCGCTGCCCATGCCTTGGCAGCGCCGGATCTATCGCGGGGTCGATCATGCGGCGCTCATCGCGCACGCGCTGGCGCGCGAAATCGAGGCGCCGGTGGCACGATTGCTGGCGCGGGTGAACACGCCGCCGCAGGTCAGTCTGACGCCGAGTGAGCGGAAGCGTGCGGGTTCGCGCGGCATGCGGATTCGTCGTCGATGGTGGGGCGTGGGCAGCGGGTCTGTCGACGGCGCGCACATCGTGCTCGTGGATGATGTTCGCACCACCGGCTCCACGCTCCGGGCAGCGACGAGGCTGCTGCGGCGGTTGAAGCCGGCTCGAATCGTCTGCGCGGCGATCGGCGTGTCGGACAGTGCGGCTCGACGTGCGAGAAAGGCCGCCCACGAGCGTGGTGGGCAGCCGGCATCGGATGGGTTCGACGGCACCACGGGCCGATAGCCGCGTCGGGCAAGTCTCCGCGGTTTTTCTGCAGTTCGGGCTTGGATTTTGCCCCTGTCTTGACAGGCGGCGACCGGTCGCTACAATCTTCGACCCTCGCTCAAGGAAGAGTCCTTGGCGGCCGGCAGGGCCGGTATGGCCCGGTCGGTTGTCGCTGTTGCGTCTGATCCCATCCGGGAAGTCGCGACGGCTGGGCGTGACGGTTCTTTGACAAGTGAACAGTTGGGATAGCCGCGAGGATGTGTACGTTCTCGCCGAGCCTGTCACAGGACTCGGAGGGAACGAATCAATCGGCTCGGGTTTCACAGCCCGAAGTCGATCGAACATCCTTGTGATGCCAGATACCATCAATTCAACGAGGATCGTGTCGGCCCCCGCACAAGGCGTCAAAGCCGAGTGCGATGGGCAGGCAGGATGTTCGAGAACAATCCAGCGGGTTAGCCGCCCGCTGGCGCCGGATCGTTGTACCGGCGTGACCGACCGTTCGCGTTCGCTGCCAGCGGCGTGAGCGGTTGCCAGGGCTCCCCTTTTCTTTGAAAGTTCCCGCGTCTTCGGACGCGGACAAAGACAATCAATTGAAGAGTTTGATCCTGGCTCAGATTGAACGCTGGCGGCATGGCTAAAACATGCAAGTCGAGCGCGAAAGTGGAGCAATCCATGAGTAGAGCGGCGAAAGGGTGAGTAACACGTTCCTACGTACCTCGAGGTCGGGGATAGCCAGGGGAAACTCTGGGTAATACCCGATGTGATCGAGAGATCAAAGGCTTGCCGCCTTGAGAGCGGGGAACGTCCTATCAGCTAGTTGGTGAGGTAACGGCTCACCAAG
>DATKJG010000398.1:0-5403 GCA_035543215.1 Phycisphaerales bacterium
GTCGAAGCGTCGGCAACGCCGGCGCTCGTGACGGTCACGATTCCCTGGCTGAACCTGTCGATTCCCGACATCGCGAAGCCGGTGACAAGTGAGCCTCCTGCGATCAGCGCTGTCCCGCCGCGTGAATCACTCGCGCGCGCCGCTCCGGTCGCCGCCCCCGTACCGGCGCCGGCGCCCAGCGCATCGACCGATGTGCCGTCATTCTCCGCCGTCCAGACCGCCATTGAATGGCGTGACTGGCTCGTGCGCGTCGCGGCCGTGCGCGATGCCCTCGTCAGCCTCGCGCCCATTCCCGGCTCCATGTGGGCGTTGGGCGTGGCGATGATCATGCTGGTGATGCTGGTGCGCATCTGGCGCTTCCGCCGACTGCTTCGCCGGGCTGTGCCGGCCGATCAGCATGTCACGGCGCTGGTGCGGGAGTGCGCTGGCGCGATCGGACTGCGATCGGTGCCGCGCACCCTGATGACGCCACGCCAGGTTTCGCCCTTGGTCTGGTGCGGCCTGCAGCGTGTGCTGCTGCTGCCCGAGCATCTGTGGCAGGATCTGGATGACGCCGGCCGCCGCGCCGTGCTGCTGCACGAACTGGCGCACCTGCGCCGGCGCGATCACTGGGTGTGCTGGATCGAGATGGTGGTCTGCACGGTGTACTGGTGGAACCCGATGGCCTGGTGGGTGCGCCACCGCCTGCGCGATGAAGCGGATTATTGCTGCGACGCGTGGGTCACTGCCGTATTGCCCGGTAGCAGAACGGCGTACGCGCGGGCGCTGCTGAGCACTCGGCAGTATCTGAATGTGAATCCGTCCCGCACCGACACGCCGTCCATGGCGCTGGGTGCGACCTCCGCTCGCACGAAACGTTTTGCAAGGAGACTGACCATGGTGATGACTGAACGATCCGCGCCACGCCTGTCGATGTGCGGTTCGGCGCTGGCGCTGCTGCTGGCCGGCGGTGTGTGGCTGGCGACGCCGCTCTGGGCGTGCCCGCCCGAGGAATCCGGCGGCCCATCGGCCCAGACCGCGGCCGTGGCGCAGAAGGCTGAGAAGGCCGCGAAGGAAAGGGCCGTCGCCGCCAAGGAGAAGGCAGCCGCAGCTGCGAAGTCTGCGGCCGCGACTGGCGAGAAGGCTGCCAAGGCCGCCCTCGAGAAGGCCGCAGCCGCAGCAGCGGCTGGCGACAAGGCCGCCAAGGCCGAACTCGAAAAGCTGGCGGTTGCCCTGAAGGCCGCCCAGGGTGGCACGAAGGCTGACAAGGAAAAGATCGAGAAAGCCCTGACAGAGGTCCACGCGAGCATGGGTCGCGAGGTCAAGGTGCCGTACACCGTCGTGACACCGTCGGGTGAAAAGATCGATGTCGTGACCGTGCCGGGCAGCACGTACGAGCAGCACATGGCCGGCCGCGCGCCCACAGGCGCGATCGCGCAAGCCGCGCCAAGCGGTCAGTCGCTGCGCCAGACAGTCACAGCGCGCGGCGGAGGTCAGGGTGGAGGCGACCTCGAGGCCCGCATCAATCGGCTCGAAGAGCGCATGGATCGACTGACCCAGCATATCGAAGCCCTGCTCAGCGGCGGTGGCCAGCATCCCATGGCCGGCGGCGGCGCTGGTATGGCGGACCATCCGCGCAACGCCACTCCGCCCCCCGAGTTGCCGAGGACACCAGAGCCACCCGCGCCTCCTTCTGCTCCTCGCGCTCGGCGCGCGCCCGGTGCCGGCGGCGCTGCGATGGCCCCCGCCGGTCCGAATGCTCCGCATCCTGGCGCGCCCGGCCTGGGCGGCCGCGCGGTCATCGCCGAGCCCGCAGAGGTGGCTGATGGCGGCGAAGAGATCGTCCGCTTCTACGAACTTCCTCAGGAGAAGGCCAACGCGCTGTTCGAGTTCATGCGACGCGATGATGTGCCGGTGATGGTCGCGCAGCGCGATGGCGGCATCGAGGTGCACGGCACAGCCCAGCAGCACCGCGTCTTCGCCGCTTTCGTCAAATTGATTCATCCCGAGGCGAGGATCGAGAACATCGAGGGCATGGCAGCCCCGGCCGGGATGGGCGAACGCGAAATGCTCGCACGTGAGCGTGCAGTCGCCGGCGCCCGCGAACGTCAGACGCAACTGGCTCAGGATCAGCGCGCCCAGGCCCAGACGCGGATGCGCGATGCCCGCACCCAGCTCGAGCGGGCCCGCAAGCAGCAGGGGGATGAGTTCAGACGGGCCGGCGAGCAGCAGCGCCGCCAGATGGAGCAGCAGCGCAAGGAACTTCAGAAGCAGCGCGAGCAGATGCAGAAGCAGATCGAGGACCTGACGCGCAAGCAGGAGGAACTCCAGAAGAAGGCCGAAGACCTCCGCGCCAAGGCCGAGAAGGCCAGCGACGCGGAGCGCGAGCAACTGGAGGCTCAGGCCGATGCCATCGAGGCTCAGGCCGATGCCCTCGAGGCCCAGGCTGACCAGGTCGAGGCCCAGGCCGACGCGCAGATGGAGGCGATGGAAGCCCAACTGGACGCGCAGCAGGAAGCTCTCGAATCGCAAATCGAGGCACAGCAGGAAGCGATCGAGGCCGAACTCGAAGCGCAGCAGGAGCGACTCGAGGCTGAGTTCGACGCCCAGCAGGAGAGACTCGAAGCGGAGCTCGACGCCCAGCGCGAGGCGCTGGAGAAGGAAGCCGACCTCACGACCCCGACTCCGCCCCCCGCGCCTGATGCTCCGAAGTCGGCGAGCACCCCGCGGCCCCCAACGGTGCGCTGAAAACCGCGATGAGGAAGCTTGTCCACCGATTGTGAAACTGGGCGCTGGCGATTTCTCGCCGAGCCTGCGACAATGCGATGCGTGCGGCCGCCGCAGCGACCGCACGCGTCGCAAACGGGGGCGTGAGGGAGGGGGAGCAACGGCCCTGCGGGGCGGATCTGGCACGCATCGCGCGATGCAAGGATGTGTCTCGCGATCTTTGGATGGGACATGATGGGTCGTCGGGGGGTCGCACGCACAACCTGCTTCCCACTCGGAAACTGCCATGAGCATGCACTTGCGAACACGGAGAAAGACGTGGACGGCGGTGGCTGCCGGCGCGGCCGCCCTCGCCTTCACCATTGGACCGGCCCTCAGCCACGCCGCGGCCCAGCAGCCGCCCGCCGGCCAGGGCGCCGGCAGTGATCCCGCGCTGCGCGAGTACCTCAGTGCCAACGGGCTGCTCAACCGCGGCATGAATGAGCTGGCGGTGGGCGAATACCGCCGCTTCCTCGAGGCTCATCCCAACCATGAGAAGGCCGGTGTTGCGCGTTACGGCCTGGGCGTCGCGCTGTTTCGCATGAAGAAATACGAGGAGGCCGCTACGGAACTTCGCCCGCTGCTCGAAAAGTCGGATTTCGAGTTCGCGGCCGAGACGCTGTTGATCGTTGGCCAGAGCGAATTCGAGCAGAAGAAGTACGAACCTGCGGTCGAACCGCTGTCGCGCCTGGCGCGCCAGCATCCCACGCACGAGGCCGCCGACGACGCCGCGGCCATGGCGGTCGAGTCGCTCTATCGCCTGCAGCGCTACGACGACATCGATGGTGTATGGACGCTGTTCGATAAGAACTGGGCGGAGAGCCCGCTTCGGGAGCGTGCCGACTATTTGCGAGGTCTGGCCCTTGTGGCGAAGAAGGACGATGCGGGCGCGGCCAAGCACCTGGCGGCGATGACGCAGCGCCTCCCGCAGGGTCAATTCGCCGACCGCGCCACCCTGCTGCGCGCGCAGTGTCTGCATCGCGAAGGCGATCTTCCCAGCGCGGCGACGGCGTACGGCGCGCTGCTCAACAAGGACGATGCCCTTGCCGCCGACGCGACGTTCGGGCTGGCGGTCCTCTCGCAGCAGGCCGGCGATGACAAGTCCGCCTCGGAGCATTTCGATCGCTTCCTTGAGAAGTGGCCGGAGCATCCATCGATCGCGGCTGCCATGCTCGATCGCGGACGCCTGTGCGTCGCTCAGAAGCAGTACGGCCGCGCGCGCGATCTGCTGAGCAAGGGCGCGGAGAAGGATCCGCAGCGCGGCGACGAGGCGGCCTACTGGCTTGCCAAGTGCGACCTGCGCGAGGAGAAGTATCCACAGGCGGCCGCGCGGCTGCAGACGGCGATCGCCGCCAATCCCAAGAGCCGCTTGCTGGCGGAAATGATGTATGACCGGGGCGTGGCCTTGGCCAAGGCCGATGACATCGCCGGCGCGATTGCGGCCCTCGACCAATTCCGCAGCGCTTTCGCCGATCATGCCCTCGAAGCCGACGCCACGGCTTTGCAGGCGACGCTCGAGCATCAGCGCCAGTCCTATGACGCCTCGGCGAAACTCTGCGAGGCCTTCCTCAGCAGGCACGGCGATCATGCCCAGGCATCGGCGATCGCCTTCCTCGCAGCCGAGGACGACATGCTGCGCGACAAGTTCGACGACGCCGCGGCGAAGTACGAGACATTCCTCGCGAAGTACTCCGACGATGCGCAGGCGCGCACGGCCCGCTATCGCCTGGGCAGCGCGCAATTCCGTCGTGATCGCGCCGACGATGCGCAGAAGAACCTCTCGCAGGTCGTCAACGGCCGCGAGACCGAGAAGCCTTATCGCCGCGCCCTGCTCATGCTCGGCGACATCGCGTTCCAGAAATCCGAATGGGAGCAGGCCATCGGACTGCTGGGCGACTACCTCTCGTTCGGCAGCGAGCAACCGTCAGCCGACGACGCGACGCTCAAACTCGGACTGGCCCTGGCGCGCAGCGAGCGGCTGGATGATGCCGCCGCGAAGTTCAGCCACCTGCTCTCGAACTTCCCCGAGAGTCCGCACCGGCTGCAGGCGATCTTCGAGCGCGGCCAGGTGCTGCTGGCACAGGACAAACTCGACGATGCCGCCGGCGCGTTTGGTGAAGTCGTGAAGGCCGGCGATTCGCGCTTCCACACCTTCGCGCTCAATCACCTGGCGACCATCGCCATGCGCAAGCAGGATTGGGATCGAGCCGCCGAGTTGTACGCGCAGGTGCAAGGCGCCAAGCCCGAGCAGGGGTCCGAGGACATGACCGCCGACGCGATGTTCCGCCGCGGCCAGGCGTTGATGGCGGCGAAGAAGTATCCCGAGGCGGCCAGCGCGTTCGCGGCGCTGCTCGAACAGGGCGGCGGCGGTGATCGCGCGGCCGAGGCCCAGGCCCAGCGTGCCATCGCGCTGTCGCGCAGCGGCGAGCACGAGGCCGCACTGGCGTCGATCGATGCACTGGCCAAACTTGATTCCAGCAAGGTCGCTGCGGATCTGCTCGCGGCTGTCGCCTACGAGAAGGCCTGGTGCCTGCGCGAACTCAAGCGTCCTGGCGACGCCATGCAGGCGTATCGCGACCTGCTCGCCGCGCACGAAGACGACGTGAACACCACGCACGCGATGCTGGAACTCGCGGAGATGGAAGCCGCTGCCGGCAA
>DATKJG010000399.1:0-3202 GCA_035543215.1 Phycisphaerales bacterium
GCCCCTTCACCGATCAGCAGGTTGCGCAACTGGTCAGCCTGATCCAGCGGTTGCAGGCGGAATTGAACATTCCCGCCCGCAACGTCTACCTGCATCGCGATCTGTCGCGCACGACCTCCAGTCCGGGCCGATACTTCCCCACCGCGCAGCTGCAGGACCAGTTGCTTCAGAAGTAGTCGAGTTCAACACGCAGCGGGTTCGGGAGCCACCGGTCGTCCGAGGGATCGCTTTGCCATTATCGACCCGCCCTGGGGCGCACCAGACGCCGATACTCGATCGGGCGTTTGCTGCAATCGCGCATCCGGACTACCCTCATGATCTCCCCGCGTGTTCCGAGCGCATGATTTTGCGCGGGGCTGCATATCTATCAGCGGCCTGCCGGCATGCCCGGCGGCAGCATCCGCTGCAACCTCGTCCGGGCCCCTACTCTCCCGCCTCGTCAGCCGGTGTCGAAATCACCAACCGCCAAGCCCAAGTCCGCGTCCGTTGACCGCGCGCCGCCCGCTCACCGCAAGGTGATTGCGGGCTATCGGGTACTGGCGAAGATTGGCCTGGGCGCCGCGTCAGAGCTGTACGCCGTGCAGGACGGCCGCACCAAGCAGGTGTGGGCCCTCAAGTACGTAGTGCGCGAATCGGCCAAGGACGACCGCTACATCGAGCAGGTGCTCAACGAGTACGCGGTGGGCTCGCGCCTCGATCATCCGAGCGTGCGCTCGCTCGTGAAGGTGATCAAGCACCGCCGCCTGTTTCGCATGCACGCGATCAGCCTGCTGATGGAACTGGTGGACGCCACGCCGCTGGATCAGCGCGTGCCGCGCAGCGATCTGCACGCCGTGCGCATCTTCAAGCAGGTGGCGGCCGGCCTGGCGCACATGCACAAGCGCGGCTACATTCACGCCGACATCAAGCCCGGCAACATCCTCGTGACCGAGGACGAGCACGTGAAGATCATCGACCTCGGCCAGGCGTGCCCGACCGGCACGGTCAAGAAACGCATCCAGGGCACGCCCGGCTACATGGCGCCCGAGCAGGCCCATCGCCAGACCATCACCGACAAGACCGACATCTACAACTTCGGCGCGATGATGTACTGGGTGCTCACGCGCGAGGTGATTCCCACGGCAATGCCGCCCAAGGACGAGGCCAACAACAGCCTGTTTTCAGGGGCGCTGGACAAGGAACAGGTGCAGTTGCCGGTGCCGCCGGCGGAGAAGAACCCGCGCATTCATCCGCTGCTGTCGAAGCAGATCATGGATTGCGTGCAGATCGACCCCGACGACAGGCCCGAGTCGATGGAGTTCGTGCACAACCGACTGGAACTGGTATACGACATGCTGGCGCACCCGGCGAAGAAGCCGCCGCCACTGGTGGGTGATGAAGACACGCTGACGTGAGCATGCGTAAAGCACCGGGGTGATCCCGGTGCCCGTTGTGCGCGACAACAAAGTGAGGCATGTGGCGGCATTGAAGCGAATGCATCGCGCGATCGCACGCGCGCCGCACGAGAGAGGCGTGCGAGCGTGACAACGCGTCGCCCATTTCTGCTTTATGCTTTGACGCGTGTCCGGCATCACGATTCACGGCCTCACCAAGCGCTTCGGCCCGCCCCCCCCTGCCGCCTCCGGCACCACCGCCGTCGATGCGATCGATCTCACCATCGACTCCGGCGAGTTGTTCTTCCTGCTCGGCCCGTCCGGCTGCGGCAAGACGACGCTGCTGCGAATGATCGCGGGGTTCATCGATCCCACCGCCGGCACGATCAGGTTCGACCAGCGCGAGGTGACGCATCTGCCGCCCAACCGCCGCAACACCGGGATGGTATTTCAGAGTTACGCGCTGTGGCCGCACATGACCGTAGCTCAGAACGTGGCCTACGGCCTGGATGTGCGCAAGATCGCGGCCGATGAGAAGAAACGCCGTGTGATGGAGGCCCTGTGCAGCGTCCACATGGACGAGTACGCCGAGCGCAAGCCCAATCAACTTTCCGGCGGCCAGCAGCAGCGCGTCGCGCTCGCCCGCGCGCTCGTGATCCAGCCGACGGTCCTTCTGCTGGATGAACCGCTGTCGAACCTCGACGCGAAATTGCGCCTCGAGATGCGCAGCGAGATCCGCCGCATCTGCAAGGCCTCAGGCATCACTGGCGTGTACGTGACGCACGATCAGAAGGAAGCCCTGTCGATGGCCGATCGCATGGCCGTGCTGCGGGCCGGCAGGATCGTGCAGGTCGGAGGGCCGCGCGAACTCTACGAGCACCCGCGCACACGCTTCGTCGCCGATTTCCTGGGCGAGACGAACTTTCTCGACGCCACCGTGCGCGGCGTCGACGGTGAGTTCCTGCTGCTCGATACGCCCGCGGGCGTCCTGCGCAGTCCGGCGGCCCGCGGCAACCCGGGCGTGGGCAAGCGCGTCACCTGCTCCATTCGACCCGAGACCTGGCGGCTGCTCAGACCCCCCGCTGCATCCGTCAGCGGCAACGGACAGAACGCGAGTGCCGGCAAACTGACGAACACCACGTACCTCGGTGAGGTCGCGCAACACATCGTCGCACTCGGGCCGGAAATCTCCGTCCGCGTGCTCGAACTCAATCCTGGCCTCCAGCAGCGACAAGCGTCCCACAACGACGTCCGTATAACTGTAAATCCGGACGATGTTGTGATCCTTGACGATTGATGTCGGATCGCTTGCGATGGGCGCATGATCGCGTACGAACGACCATCATGGCCGTTCACAACCCGTTATCACTGCGTACTGCGTCGATCTAGCCGGCATTCGCCCGCTTGATCTTCGGGCTTGGCAGCACAAGCAGGATTGATGTGCCCCTGCCGTGCGTGGATGACGCGCTGATCGAGCCGCCGGCGCCTTCGACAAGCCGCTTGCAGATGGCCAGGCCCAGGCCCGTCCCGCCGTCGGCCCGCTTGGTGGTCACGAACGGCTCGAAGATGCGGCCGATGACCTCGCGTGCGATGCCCGGCCCTGTATCGCTGACGCGGATGCCCACGGTGCCGTCGGCCCTCGTCAAGGCAGCGATGGTGAGCCTGCCACGCTTCTGGCCGTCGGTTGGCCGTCCCCCCTGCTCCTTGATGGCTGCACGGGCATTCACGATCAGGTTCATGATGACCTGCTGCAGGTTCAGCGAATTCATACGCACGACAGTTCCAGGCTGAACCTCGATCCGCAGGTCTATTTGGTCTTTGTTCGGGTC
>DATKJG010000400.1:0-5032 GCA_035543215.1 Phycisphaerales bacterium
AGATGTAGCGATAGACATCATCGCTCAGCGCGGGATTGTGCGTCACGAGCACGACCAGCCGCGCGAGAATCGCGACGCCCAGCACGATCCACGCCCCTTGCTTCGGCCAGTGACTCACCTGCCGCCGCAACGCGATCCAGACGATCGTCAGTCCGAGCCAGCACGATGCGGAGGCAATCCAGTACGGCCAGAGCATGCGCGCATTGTGAGCCGCCGCCTCGGCGCCGCCGCTGCGATCGAGCGTCATGCCCCCCAGCGACCACACAACCGCGGCAAGGGAGACGCCGGCCCAGATCGCCCCAACACGCAGCATCAGGCGATGGCGCTGCTGCGGCGGATCGGGCGGCGTGTTTGCGGACCGGTTGGACATGGCGATTTTTGCGTTGCAATCAGCCCAACCGCACCGCTTCCTCGATCTTTGGGTAACAGCGCATGGTAGATGATGCCGATCCTAGTGGAGCGCGAATCCGGCGAGGTGCGAAGAGCCGGCCCCCAGCGCGACTTCTATGATCCGGCCCCTCGCTCGAAGCCGGCGCGGCGAGGCGGCCACGTTGATGACGGCGCCGGCGCTCCAGGGAGCGATCGTCTTGCCCAGCAGTACCTCACGCGGCGACCAGGCCTCGACCAGCCCCCCCACCGTCGCCTCCGCCTCACCCTCCGCCTCCGCGTCCCCCGCGACCGCGACAAGCAAAAAGGGAAAGACCGCCGCACGCAAGACGTTTGTGCTCGACACCAACGTCCTGCTGCACAATCCCAAGTCGATCTTCATGTTCCAGGAGCATGAGGTCGTCGTGCCGCTGGTCGTCATCGAGGAACTCGACAAGTTCAAGAAGAACAACGACGACACCGGCCGCAACGCGCGGCAGGTGATTCGCGAGATCGACCGTCTGCGCACGCAGGGGCGATTGTTCGAGGGCGTCAAGATCAACGACCTCGGTGGCACGCTGCGCATCGATCGCTGCGAACAGCCTCTGCCCTTCGGCTTCGACGCCAACGTCGTCGACAATCGCATCCTCGCCGTCGCGCATGCCCTGCACAGCGAGGGGCACAAGACGATCTTCATCACCAAGGACATCAACGCCCGCGTCAAGGGCGATGCGCTGGGCGTCGAGGTGGAGGATTTCGAAGCCGACCGCGTCGACGCCGACTGGCTGTACACCGGCTATGTCGACATAAGCGTGCCCGGCGAGATCATCGATGAGCTGTACAACGAGCGGCAACTGCCGGTTGATCGCGTCAAGGAATACCTCGTTCAGACCGTCGATGGCCAAACCGCTGCCATTACGCTGTTCACCAACCAGTTCGTGCTGCTGCGCGACATGGCTGATGAATCGCACACCGGCCTGTCGCGCCTGCTGGGCGACACCGGCCACCTGATTCCCGTCGCGGGTCCGCGCCGGCCGGTGTTCGGCGTGATGGCCCGCAACCTGCAACAGACGATGGCGCTCGACATCCTGCTGGATGATGAGATCCGCATCGTGACGATGCTCGGATCAGCTGGCTCGGGCAAGACGCTGCTGGCTCTGGCTGCGGGTATGCACAAGGTGTTCAAGGACGAGCGCTACGAGAAACTGCTCGTCGCGCGGCCGATCATGCCGCTGGGCCGCGACATCGGCTACCTGCCGGGCGACAAGGACGAGAAACTCGAGATGTGGATGCAGCCCATCTTCGACAACCTGGCGTACCTGCTCTCGACGCGCGGCTCGCACCTCGATCACGCCGAAAGCCACACCACCGAGCAGCGCATCAAGCAACTGGTCGCTGGCGGCAAACTCGTGCTGGAGGCGCTGACGTACATCCGCGGCCGCTCGATTCCGCATCAGTTCATGGTGGTGGACGAGGTGCAGAACCTCACGCCACACGAGGTCAAGACGATCGTCAGCCGCGTGGGCGAGGGCACGAAGATCGTCATGACCGGTGACATCAATCAGATCGACAATCCGTACCTGGATGCGTCTTCGAACGGGTTGAGTTATCTGATCGAGCGCTTCAAGGGTCAGCCGATGAGCGCGCACGTCACGCTGGCGAAGACCGAGCGCAGTGCCCTGGCGAGCCTGGCAGCGGAGATTCTCTAGGACCTTGGGGGCAGGTGGCGGAACGGCCGATCTATACTCTGCCGCTCGATGTCAATCGCACTCGATTTTTGGGAGGCTCGCTGACGCATGTGGAACTCGACTAATCCGGCCCTGGCCAACGATGACGCGTTCAATCAGTTCTATGGCAAGGCGATGTTCAAGGAGCAATCGAACGTCGCGACGCTGCAGGGCGTGGTGAACAAGACAGCGATCCTCGCGACCATCGCGATCGCAGCGGGCGTGGGCGGTTACGCGCTCGTGAGCCAGTACGCATCGTTCATGTGGATCAGCTGGATCACCTGCCTGGTGGTGACGCTCGGCATCTACTTCGTGATTCACGGCAAGCCGCAGACGGCGGTGTTTCTCGGTCCGGTCTATGCAGTGGTTGAAGGCGGGTTCCTCGGCGCCTTGACGGGCGTGGCTGAGTACATGCTTGCCGCCCAGGGCGCGAAGGTGCCGGGTGGCGTGGCGCTGCAGGCGTTCATCATCACCGGCAGCGCACTGGCCGGCATGCTCACGCTGTACTCGACCGGCATCCTGCGGCCGACGGAAACATTCAAGCGCATCATCTACACCGCGACAGCCGCCATCTGCATCACCTACGCAATCAGTTTCGTGCTGTGGCTGGTCGGCGTGAAGCTGCCGTTCATGTCGGTGTTCTCATCCGGCGCGACTGGCCCGGCCCTGATCGGCCTGGGCATCAACCTGTTCGTGCTGGGCATCGCGTCGCTGTGGCTGATCATCGACTTCGGCATGATCGAACAGCGCCTGCGCAACGAGTCGCCCAAGTACATGGAGTGGTACTGCGGCTTCGCCCTGCTGGTGACCCTGGCGTGGATCTACTACGAGGCCGTGAAGATGGTGATCCGCGTGGCGTCGCTGCTGAATCGCCGCTGAGACGAACGGATTCCGACCAGACCCGCATTCGTGATCGATATCGATCGCTGACGCCCACGCATGGCCATGCGTGGGCGTCATTTTTGGACTTCGTTTTTCTTTTGTCATTCCCCTTGACAATCTATGGGAGCGCGGGAGAATACCCTAGACCATCTAGGGGAGTCCTCCCATGCCCACCATCGAACGCGACAGGTCCGACCTCCTGCAGGGCACGCTCGACATGATGATCCTGAAGGTGCTGGCGGGGGCGGGGACGTCCGGCCAGCACGGCTACGGAATCGTGCGGCGCATCCAGCAGGTTTCCGATGAGGTCCTTCAGGTCGAGGAAGGATCGCTGTATCCCGCGCTGCATCGGCTGGAGAAACGCGGCTGCCTCGACTCAGACTGGCGACAGAGCGAATCCAATCGCCGGGCGAAGTACTACCGCCTCAATGCCCGGGGCCGGACCCAACTCAAGACCGAAACGGCCAACTGGAACCGCCTGGCGGGGGCCATCGACAAAGTGATGAATGCGCGCGAAGAGTTATGCGTTGTGACTGGGTGAGACCCTTCGACTTTTCCCTGTGTCCTTCATCTCCTCCATCCAATCGTTCCTGCCGCGGCCGGAGAATCGCTCGCGCCAGGAAATCGCGCGCGATCTGGAGGATGAGTTCGATTTCCATCTTGAAATGAAGGCTCGAAACCTGATGTCGCAGGCGCCCGGACTGGAGCGCGACGAGGCGAAGGACGCGGCCCGGCGAATGTTCGGCGATGTGGAGGCGGTGAAGAAGCAATGTCAGCGCATTGCGCTGAGGGAGCGAATCATGCTGCAACGTGTGAATCTCGTACTGATGATCGTGGTCATGCTGGTGGTCGTTGCCGTGGGCGCGCAGGTGTACATCACGCAGCGCTACAACACGCTTGCCCTGCAGGCGATCACGGCGGACCTGGCCCGCATGAAGTTCGAAGCGGCCAGCGCGGAACGCCGGGCCAGCGGGCCGTTGGCATCAGGCGACGCGTCCGATCGCGTCGCCGCCGATGCGTCTCGCGTGCTTGTGGAAGGCGATGTGGCGGCGGTCGGCTGGCATTCGATCGACATGGATCGCGGCACCCGGCTCAGCGATCTGCTGCAGGAACTGAACGTCCGCGACGACCAGTGGATCACCTATCGCCGCAACGGCGCCAGCGGACAAGCCACGCCTCAACTTGTGAAGTCCTATCTGGCGGATTCGGGCAGCATGGTGCTGCGACCCAACGACGAATTGACCATCCGCAACGACGTGGCCATTGAATCCCGCAGGAGTTACTACATGGCGCAGTGGCGAAGTGGTGGGGAAACGGTCATGTACTGGCGCGCGGCGCCACCAGACGGAAGCAGGTGGCACATGCGCGTATCGGCTGGCCGCGGTCAGGGGGCCACGCTCATGCGTGAAGGCGAGCCCCGCGAATGGTCTCTCGCGTTTACACCTGACGGAGTGGTCGTCATCTCGAACGAGAGCAACCGCCAGTACACGCAGATGGCCGACTGGGATGTCGTCGGCGAGCAACTGGTCCTCGACTTCAGCAATCTGCGCGACAACCCGCGCGTGCCGCCACAGCCGCCGGCGCAGCCTCCATTGCCCGCGATGCCGGACATCAAGGGCCGGCTGGCCTTCGATCGAACCACTGATGATTCAGCGTTCGAGCAGTCGGCCCGCGCCAAGGCCGTTGGCGATTTCGTCGTGCGCCTCTTTGCTCTGGCCGATCCCAACGATCCCAGCGATCCCAACCTCGATCAGAAGGTGCGGGGTTTCCTCGACGCCGAGGAGAAGGCTGCTGATCGAGACTATGCCGATGATCCGGCGACCGCGGGCATGATCAAGGAACTCATCGCCGGGCGGCGCAAGATCTTCGAGGCCGATGCAGCGATTCAGCAGGCCGCGACCGCCGAGGAAAAGGCGAAGGCTGTCAGCGACTTCCTGCAGGATGTGCTGACCTCAACCGACGCGACGGCGCCGTCGGTCAGCGTCAAGGACGTCCTCAACCATGCCAGCAGCCGCATTGCCGAGCAGTTCGCCGACAATCCGCAACTGGCGGCGGGG
>DATKJG010000401.1:0-4533 GCA_035543215.1 Phycisphaerales bacterium
CGCGGGCCTCATCCATGCGACCGGCGTCCACCAGCATCGCCGCCGCCAGCAGGCGAAAACGGGCATCGGCGGTGTACGTCTCGGACCATGCCCGGCACTGCTCGATCTGCGAATCCGTGGATGCGCCCTGGCGCGAGTGCACCTCCAGCAGCATTCGACGCCACCTCAGCCTGTCGGGATCAAGTTCGATCAGGCGCGTGGCGATTCGCTCGGTGTCCTCGAATTCGCGGCTGAGGAAATGCACCTCCGCCCGTGCGGCCATCGCGTCGATCATGCCTGGATCGATCTGCAGCAGCGCGTCGGCGGTGCTGGCGACGCGCTCGCGGTCGCCCAGTTGCGCACTGAGTTCGAGCAGCCGCTTGAGGATGTCGAATCTCTGCTGGTCGGTGCCGCCGCCCTGGCGATCGATGAGTTCAAGGCCATGACGCGTGTAGAGGTCAATCGCCTCGAAGAGATGTCGTCCGCCGGGGAGAGGCAGACGCGAGCGAGCGTCAGCGAAGGCGAGGTTGACCTCCAGGTCGTCCTTCTCCTGCTGGAAGTAATACGAAAGTTCATTGATGGCGTTCTGCAGAGAGCCTTCGCGATAGGCTTGCAGGCCGGCCGCGCGAGCATGCTCCGCCATGCGCTCGCGCTGCACGCGCTTGATGCCCACGAATGCCGCCCACGCTGCGCCAACGAGGAACGCCGCGAGCAGCAGCACGAGCAGGCGTCGCTTTCCGCGCCTACTCAGCCGCACTCGATGTTCTCCCGCGCAGCACGAGAATGGCGGTGTGGAGCAGGATCATCATGTCGAACCCGAAGGAGGCCCGCTGCACGTATTCGATGTCGTACTTGATCCACTCCTGGAAATCCTCGCCCGGCTCGCGCGTGCGCTTGAGTTGCCACAGGCCTGTGATTCCCGGTCGCACGCTCAGTCGCAGGTCGCGCCACGCAGGACAGAACTGGTTCTCGTCATCGGGGCTGGGTCGGGGCCCGACCAAACTCATTTCGCCGCGCATCACGTTCCAGAACTGCGGCAGTTCGTCAAGATTGGATTTGCGCAGAAATCGTCCGACCCTCGTGACGCGCGGATCGTCCTTGATGTTGACCTGAGGCCCATCGCACTGGTTGTCGGCCAGTTGCCGCGCCATCTGATGCGCATCCGGCCGCATGGTGCGGAACTTCCAGCAGCGGAATGAACGCCCGCCGCGGCCCTGCCTTTGATGCCCGAAGAAGAAGGGCCGCCCGCTTTCGAGCCAGACCGCGAAGCCAACCGCAACCATCAGAGGCAGCAAGATCAGCAGCGCAGCGCTGCTGGCGACGATGTCGAACAGCCGTTTGATTGAGCGATACGCGAGCCGCGGCGGGCCGATGTCGGCTGTCTCGCGCATCCCTGGATCCGGCAGTTCGATGTCGGCGATGTCCTTGAGCAAGGCCGTGCGACCGGGCTTCACGGCGTCGGATGCATCCGCCAGCCACGCCGGCCCGACCAGGCACCTCTGCTCCGCTCCTCCCGCGCCCTGACCAAGCCAGAGTGGACCAATGCGCACGTCGTCTGTGGGCGTCGTCTCGTCGCCTGCATGCCAGACACCGGCCGCAGTCTCCTGAAGGCCGTTGATCGATTGACTCGGGCACGGCCAGCGCTCAATCAGGTCGTCAAGCAGTTCGCGCTCGTGGGACTCGTTGCCGGCGATGAACGTGCGGCCGACGCACTTCTGGTGATCGACTCGAGCCCAAGGGACGCTGCGGCGGACGCGGTCCCATCCATCGCGGCGGCTACGCGAGGCCATCCACATCGAGGCGACGCGACGCGAGCGCGTCAGCATCACGCGCGATGACCCGCGCACCAGCGCCCGATAGCGGCGCTCAATGCGCTGCACCAATCCACGATCATCCGTGACCACGTGTTCCGAGTAGCGCTCCTCGGTCTCATCGATCAACCGCAGGCGCGTCACCGACGCGTTATGCCACATGAGACGTTCGCTGAGCAGCCCGATGTCGAAGAGCACAAGCTGGGCGGGATCGAGCAGAAGGTAGAGGTCAGCAGCACGCTGCAGATGGAGACGTTGGTCCCGGCGGATGCACTGCACACCCTTGGAGCGCCAATAGGCGTCGTGCAGTTGCAGCGGTGTGAGTCCCCACAGCGTGTACGAAGCGGCTGGAACCGGCGGCCCTGACGTGGCCAGGGTCTGTGTGGCCTGAAGCGTCTGAATCACGCGCCGTCCTCCGCTGCCGGCGGCGAGGAATCGTCCTCACGCTGCCGTGTCGTGCTCTGCACGGCGCGCACCAGCACGTTGCGCTCGCCCGCGGCGGCGGCGGGCAGTGCGGCCCGCCCGCTGCGCTCTTCCTCGGCTGCTGCCAGCGAGGCCTCGGACACATAGCGATTGCAATCGCTGCGCTGCGCGCAGTTCAGTATCACGCCGACGCATGGGGTGCCGACCAACTTCAGGCGCGTCACGCAATCCTCAAGTTTGCTGCGCGAACGGCCGCGACGCACGGAGAGAATGACCCCGTCGGCTACAGCCGTCACCGGCGTCGACTCCAGCGAGCCCAGAAGTGGGCCTGTGTCGATCAGGATGATGTCAAACTGCTCGCGCAACTGATCGATGAGTTTCTCAAGATCCATCCGCCTGAGGTTCTCAGGACCGAATCGCGCATCGACGCCGACCGGCACCGCGCTGAGGTTTGCCCAAGGCAGGCGGCTGACCGAGCCGTTGAGTTGCCGGGCCATCAGCGCCTCGCGCAGGCCTTCGCGACCCGCCAGACCAAGTTGCCGAGTGAGGCTGCGGCCGATGAGATCGCAATCGATCACGAGCGTGTTGTAGCCCGCGGCGGCGTAGGACCACCCCAGGGCCATCACGATCGACGTCTTGCCGTCGCCCTGGAACGGGCTCGAGACGCACATGACGTAGCCGTTCAGCGGCTCGCGCACGGCCTCGATCTGGTTGCGAATCTGGTGCACGCAGTGCGAGGCGACATCGCTGGTCTCCGGATCGTTCAGACTCTTTCCGAGATCCGGAAGCACGCCCAAGCATGGCGGGAGGTTGCTGCCCAGGCCAAGTTGGCTGGCGCCGAAAGCGCGGCGATCGATCGTGCCCAGCAGGAAGAACGCGCCGAAACTCATGGCGAATCCCAGGGCCAGGCCAAGAAGCAGGCGCGTGCGGCGCTGATCCTTGGCGGGCTCCTCTGGCAGCACGCCATGCTCGCTGATGGTGATGACCTTGTTCAGCGGCTTGATTTCCAGCGAGATCGCATTCATGTGATCGCGCTTGCCCTGAATGTCGCGCTGCAGCGTCTGCTGCTGTGCACGGAATTCGTCAAGATTGGCGATATCGACGACCAGCGATTTCTGGTTGGCTTCAATCTCGGCCAGCCGTTCCTCATAAAGCGTAATATCCGACGCGGTGACCGTGTCGGACAGGCCCTCCTCGGCGATGGCCTCTGGACCGAGCTTGCGCCAGCGTTCAAAGGCGTCCTCGTATGCGCGTTCAAATGTGTCTTTCGCCAACTGCAGCACACGCGAGGCGTTGTCATACTGGAAGGTCTCAGGCCGATACTTGCTCCTGATCATCTCGAACTCGCCTTGTGCCTTCCGGAGCTGCTGATCGAGATCGGCCAAGGCAGGGTCCACTCTGAGCAGCGCTGCAAGCTTGGGAGCCTGCGCAGCGAGTGGTTGCCCGTTCGGCTGAGTTGCACTTGGTCTGGTGGTTGTCTCAAGTTTCGCCAGCGCGTGCCGCGCCGCGATGATCTGCATGTTCAGCGCGTTGATCTGATCGAGATTGACCTTCTGCACTGCGAGCAGTTCGGTGGCGTTGTATTTCGAGGTGATGTTCTGGATATCGCGATCGAGCAGCCGGGCGGCGCGCTCCTGCTGCTGGATGTTGAGATCAAGTTCGTTGAGCGTCGAATCCAGTTCCGCCTTCGCGTTCTTGCCGTACACCTTGTAGTACGCGTCGAGGACAGCGTTCACCGACGCCTCGGCGACGCGCGGGTCCTCCGCTTCGAACTCCACGTAGATCAACTGGCTCCGGCGATCGGGCTCAACATGCAGGCCGTCCTTGAGCATCCCCTTGGAAATGCCCAAGGCCTTGACTTTTGCATCCTGAGCTGCCTCGCCCAGCACCGTCAGGCTCTTGATGTACTCAACCTGCGTGGCGACGAATCGGTCGTAGTCACCGGTGACGCCCGTGAGGTCATCGAGCTTGCGGTAGATGAAGCGCACCTCTCGCTGCACTTCGATCGTGCCATTACTGATGTACATTGGCTCGGCCGACATGTAGCCGAGTGTGGCCGCAATGCCTGCGAGCAGGATCCCCAGCAGAAACACATACAGCCAGCGGCCGCGCATGCGGTCGTCGATGATCTGAAAGAGCGACTGGCTCGGTGGCTCGGCCCCGCCGCCCATTGGGCCAAAGGCGCCCATCGGCATGCCGACACCCGGCACCCAGCCTGTGGACGCGACGCCCGGCAGGCTGGCGATGCCTTCGTATCGTGCGACGTCGGTCCTCTTTCCGCGACTCACTTGGCCGCTCCTTGCCCGAACTGCAGGGCGTC
>DATKJG010000402.1:0-5272 GCA_035543215.1 Phycisphaerales bacterium
CGGCCGGTCTCGATCGCCAGTTCCTCATCGCTCAACTTGTGAACTTCCTTGGCTTTCATGGCAGTCCCTGGTGGTACTTAGACGGAGATCCTTCTTCCAACGAAACGGCAGCGAATGGGCATCTTGTGGGCGACGCGGGCCAGGGCCTGCTTGGCCAGGTCCTCGCTGACGCCGGTGATCTCGAAGAGCACTGTGCCGGGCTTGACGCACGCGGCCCAGAACTCGGTCTCGGCCTTGCCCTTGCCCATGCGCGTCTCCAGCGGCTTCTTGGAAATCGGCTTGTCCGGGAAGATGCGAATGAAGATCTTGCCCTGGCGCTGCAGAAAGTGCGTGGCAGCGACGCGGCCGGCTTCGATCTGCCGCGACGAAATCCAGTGCATCTCCAGCGCCTGCAAGCCGTAGTCGCCGAACGCGACGTAGTTGCCGCGCGTGGCATTCCCCTTCAGCACACCGCGCTGCTGCTTGCGGTACTTCACGCGTTTGGGCATCGTTGCCATGGGAGAGATCCGAGTGCTGTCGTCTGCTGACTACTGAAAGATGCGAATTCGCAAGCGTGAAAGACTCAACGACGACCGCGGGCCCGCGCACGCGCGCCGGCGGCCTTCGACTCCAATTGATCCTGCTCGCTGTCGGTGTACATGCCCTTGTAAACCCACGTCTTGATGCCGATCACGCCGTACGTGGTAAACGCGTGGACGCACGCGTAATCCACATGGGCCTGCAGCGTCGAAAGCGGAATCGATCCCAGACGAGCCGAGAACACACGCGACATTTCCGCGCCGCCGAGACGACCAGACACCTGAATGCGGATGCCCTTGGCCCCGTTGGCCATCGCGGCCTCCGTGCGCTGCTTGAGCAGGCGGCGGAAGTTGGCCCGCTTCTTCATCTGCTCAGCGATCGACTCGCCGATCAGCCGCGCATCGGTGTCGGGGTTGGTGATCTCCATGATCTTCACGCTGACCTTGCGGCCGGTGAGCGTCTGCAGATCGTTGGTGAGTTTCTCGATCTCCTGACCCTTGGGGCCGATGACCAGGCCCGGCCGCGCGGTCTTGACGATCACCGTCAGTTCCTCGCGCGTGCGCTCGATATGGATGTCCGACACGGCCGCGAACGGCGGCGTGCGGTTGAGGCGCTTGTCCACGTACTTGCGGATCTTGTAGTCCTCGACCAGCAGTTCGGCGAACAGGGCCTTGGGCGCGTACCAGCGCGACTTGTGAGCCTCGGTGATGCCGACGCGGAAACCGAATGGATGCGTTTTCTGTCCCATGGGGTGCTCGAAGATCGAGTGCTTCGTTCGGAGTACTTAGTCCTTCTCATCCACCGCGACGACCAGGTGGCTGGAGCGCTTGAGAATCGGGTGGGCCCGCCCACGATCCTTCTGGTTGAATCGCTTCATCGTCGGCCCCTGATCGACGCGGCTCTCGGTCACCACGAGATTGCGGATGTCGGCGTCGGCCTCCTCAGCGTTGGCCACGGCGCTCTTGAGCACGGTGCGGAAGTAGTACGCAGCGCGCTTCTTGGACATCTGCAGTTGCGTCAGCGCCTCCTCGACCTTGCGGCCGCGAATCAGGTCGGCGACCAGTTGCGCTTTCCGCGGCGCGATGCGGGCAAATCGATGGGTTGCGGTGTAAGCCATGAGAGTGGGTGACGGAAGTGAGGTTTCAGCGTTTCGACGTTTCAGCGTTTCTCAGCCCTTGCCGCCCTTGCCGCCCTTGCCGCCGCTCGCCCCGCCGCCGAACTTGCCGCCGGGCGCTGCCGCCGGTGCGGCGCCTTCGACGCCCTCGATGCCTTCCTTCTTGTTGGTGTGGCCACGGAACATGCGCGTGTGGCTGAACTCGCCCAATTTGTGGCCGACCATGTCTTCGGTCACGAATACCGCGATGAACGCGCGGCCGTTGTGCACCTCGAAGGTGTGGCCGACGAACTCGGGCACGATCGTGCATGCGCGGGCCCAGGTCTTGATGGGCTGCTTGCGATTGGACGTGTTGAGCCGCTCCACCTTGCGGTAGACGCTCTCGACGACGTACGGGCCTTTCTTGGTTGATCGGGACATGGGTCAGAGTTCAGAGGTCAGAGGTGACTTGTGCGTCAGAGTTTCAATTGTCCGTAGCGCTTGCTGCGGCGACGGCGAATGATGCGCGTGTCGCTCGCCTTGCCCGGCTTGCGGGTGTGGCCGCCCTTGGCCTTGGTGCCGGACTTGCTGGCGGGCTCGCGTCCGCCCTTGGATCGGCCTTCACCGCCGCCCATCGGGTGCGTGTGGTGGCTCATCGCCATGCCGCGCGTCTTGCCGCGACGGCCCAGCCAGCGATTGCGGCCGGCCTTGCCCAGCGAGACGTTCTGGTGATCGAGGTTGCCGATCTGCCCGATCGTCGCGCGGCAATCCATCGAGACCTGGCGAATTTCGCCCGAAGGCAGCACGATCGTCGCCCACTGGCCTTCCTTGTTGCTGAGCCTGGCGCCCGAGCCGGCCGAGCGGCACATCGAGCTCTTCTTGCCCGGCTCGAACTGAATGTTGTGAACCGTCAGGCCCGTGGGAATGTGCCGCAGCGGCATGCAGTTGCCGTTGTCGGGGTCGATCACCTTGTCGGATGAAATCACCGCATCGCCATCCTTGATGCCCTTGGGCGCGAGGATGTAGCGCTTCTCGCCGTCGGCGTACTCGAGCAGGGCGATGTGGCAGGAGCGGTTGGGGTCGTACTCGACGCCGATGACCTTGGCGGCGACATCGTCCTTGTTGCGGCGGAAGTCGATCACGCGATAGCGGCGCTTGTGGCCGCCGCCCATGCCGCGGCATGTCGCCGTGCCGTACACGTTGCGGCCGCCCGTGCCGTGCAGCGGGCGCAGGAGCGCCTTCTCCGGCTGGCGCTTGGTGACCTCGACGTGCAGGTTCACCGACGCGTTGCGGCGGGCGTTGGTCGTCGGCTTGTAGATGCGAATGGCCATGGGAATCAGAAGTCAGAAGTCAGGAATCAGGAGTCAGTCAGCGATCACGCTTGCGACTTCGCATCGTTCAAATCAGAACAACTCGATCTTGTCCTCCGGGTGAACCTTGACGACGGCCTGCTTGCGGTGGCCGACCTGGAAGAATCCGTACTTGTTGCGCTTGGCGCGGCCCTTGCGCGTCTGCGTGGCGACATCGAGCACGCGCACGTCGTACAGCGTCTCGACGGCCTTCTTGATCTGGGCCTTGGTGGCGGTCGGAGCGACTTCGAAGCCGTAGCGGTTGAACTCGCCGGCGAGGAACGTGTTCTTCTCGGTGACCAGCGGACGCTTGATGACGGTGGTGTCGATCATGACGCGGCGGCCTCCTTCTTGCTCTTCTTCGCGCCAGCAGCCGCCGGCTTCTTCGCCGGCGCCCTCTTCGCAGCGGGCTTCGCCGCCGGCTTCGGCTTCGCGGCAGGCGCCTCGGCCTCGCCGTTGGCCCACAGCGTGCCGTCGATGAACTTCTCGAGCGACTCACGCTCCACCACCACGAAGCGGTGATTGAGCAGGTGGAAGACGTTCATCTGCTCGGGCCGGATAGTCGTGCAGTCGCTGATGTTGCGAGCAGACAGGGCCGCGTTCTGGTTGGCGCCGTCCACCGCCACCAGGCAGGTGCGGTTGATTCCCACGGCGTCGAGCGTGGCGCGGAAGTCCTTGGTCCTGGGCTCCTTGAAGCTCAGCGCATCGAAGCACTTGACCTCGTTGTCCACGAGCTTTGCCAGCAGTGCGTTGCGGTTGGCCAGTCGCCGCATCTTCTTGGGCATGTCCTGGCGGAAGTCCTCGCGCGTGCGAAGCTTGGCGAAGGTCACGCCGCCGCCCTTGCGGATGGGCGTGCGAGCGTTGCCGGCGCGGGCGTTGCCCGTGCCCTTCTGCTTGTAGAGTTTGCGCGTCGAACCTTCGGTGCGGCTGCGGTTCTTGGTGCGGGCCGAGCCCTGGCGCTGGTTGGCGTGGAACATCACGAACGCCTGCTTGAGCAGCGCATGACGCACCTCGCCTCCGAGTCGGGCTTCATCAATGGCAAGCGCATCGACCTTCTTGCCAGCCATGTTATAGATGGGCAGTTCAATCATCGTTCGTCATTCACCTTGACGGCTCCCGTGCCGCCGAGGGCATGTGGGGGGCGGGGGCCGTCATTTCGCCTCACCCTCCGGCATCCGATGTGTCCGCTTGATTGAGTTCGACCGCGCGTGGCGATCGAAGCGAACGAGTGGATGGCGGCAGGGGTATTGACTCGGTTTGAAGATCGTTTGTCTCGATCGTGCGGTTCCTCCCCGGCCCTCCGCTGTTGCGCTCGTCGCGCAAACGTGGGGGGCGGGGGTGGCCTTCACGATTCACCGGCGTCAGCCGGCTTCTTTGACTTTCCTCGCTTTCGCGCGGCCCAGACGGACCGCCTCTCGGATGAACAGCAGCGCGGTCCTGGGCCCCGGAACCGGGCCCTTGACCAGCAGCAGATTCTTGTCAGCATCGATGCCGATCACATCGAGGTTGCGCAGCGTGACGCGCGCATCGCCCATGTGCCCGGGCATTTTCTTGCCCTTCTTGGGCTTGGGGCCCCAGCCGCGGTTGGTCGCGTGCGAGGCGATCGAGCCACCGTGACGGTGCATGCGTTCGTTGCCGTGGCTGGCGAACATGCCCTTGAAATGGTGGCGAACCATCACGCCCTGGAAGCCCTTGCCCTTGGAGGTGCCGATGACATCGACGTATTTCACGCCGTCGAAGGCGTTGACCTTGATCTCCTGGCCGGCGGTGAAATCCTCGGTCGCCTTGTCGTTCGCCAAGCGAACTTCGCGATGCACGCGCTTGGGGGCGACGCCGGCCTTCGCGTCGTGGCCGATGACGGCCATCGTGCTGCGGCGGGGCTTGATGTCTTCAAACGCCAGCTGCACCGCGGAGTAGCCGTCGGTTTCGCTGGTCTTGACCTGCGTCACCGCGCACGGCCCCGCCTGAATCACGGTCACGGGGATATTGCTCCCGTCTTCCATGAAGTAGCGGGTCATGCCGATCTTGCGTCCAATGATTGCGGCGGGCATGGCTAGGCTTTGATCTTGATAAAGACGCCCGCGGGAACGACCAGCCGGTTGAGGGCTTCGACGGTGCGGGCGTTGGGCTCGGTGATGTCGATGATGCGCTTATGCGTGCGGATCTCAAACTGCTCGCGCGATTTCTTGTCGATGAACGGGCTGCGGTTGACGGTGTAGATCTCGCGCCGCGTGGGCAGCGGTACCGGACCTGCGACACGCGCGCCGGTGCGCTTGGCGTGATCGACGATCTCCTTGGCGGAGGCATCGAG
>DATKJG010000403.1:0-2219 GCA_035543215.1 Phycisphaerales bacterium
GGCGAGATGTCGCTCGTCGGCCCGCGTCCCGAGCGGCCGGAGCTGATCGATCAATTCCGCGACGATTGGCGCGGCTACATGCTGCGGCAGAACGTCAAAGCCGGCATCACCGGCTGGGCCCAGATCAACGGCTTGCGCGGCGACACGAGCCTCAAAAAGCGCCTCCAGTACGACCTGTTCTACATCCGCAACTGGAGCCTGCTGTTCGATCTGCGCATCCTGGGGTTGACACTGTTCCGCGGGTTTGTGCATCCCAACGCCCACTAGTCCGGCGAACCTGCGTCGCACGAGACGGCTGAGCGTCGCGCGCCGAAACGCATCACGATTACAATGTGCGCCGCCCACACAAGGTGATCGCACATGCGGGATACATCGCACGTCTCTCGTCGCCTCGCGCTGTTGGCTGCGTACATCGCATGCTGCGTGGCACTATCCGCCTCGCGCGCCGCGGCGCAGTCAACGTTGGGCCTCGTCCCCGATCCGATCATCGCGGCCCAACTTGAAATCTACGCATCGCGGCTGCATCTCAGCCCGCAGCAGCAGGTCGCCGTCGCCGGGATGCACTTGAAGTACGCAGCGGACTATCGCACGCTGCGCGAGGGCGACATCGAGAAGTTCATGACCGAGCGGGAGAAACTGTCCCTGCCGGATTCAGTCAGGCGCCGCAGGGATTTGTGGGAGCGCGTCGGATCGCTCGATCATCAGTTCTTTGATCAGGTCGGCACCATCCTCAGCCAGCAGCAGGCGGCGATCCTGCCGGCGGTGCGAGCCGTGCGCGAGCGAGAGTGTCTGGTGCGCAACACGCAGGTTTTCCTCGCGCGTCGGCCGTGCGACCTGAGCGTGCTGCTGCAGCAGGCCAAACTGGATGACGCCGAGCAGGCCGCTGTCGCCGATCGGCTGGCTCAATACGAGATCGCCATGGCCAGCCTCCTGCGCGAGCTCGTGCGCGACAGCGATTTGCTCATGGCGCAGCAGATCAAGGCGCGCCTCGATGCGGGCCTTCCCGAGAGCGGCCCGATGTCCAGCGCCCAAAGTGAGACCGAATACGCCGTGGGGCGAGAATTCGATGCCGAACGTAACAAGCAATATCGCGATGCGCTCAGTCGCACCCGCGCGGTCAATCGCGAAGCCTGCCGCGATCTCTGCGCGCTGTTGCCGCCATCGTCGTCGCACACGCTTCGGAACGCCTTCTTCGGCAGTGACTACAACCCGAATCTCAAGAAGGATTTCGGCGACTCGGTATTCGATCAGATCGTGGCCGGTCGAGAACTGGATGCCACGCAGCAGGCAGCACTCGGCAGTGCGATCGAAGAGTACAACCGGGCGCTCGATGCGGCGATTGCCACGATGGCCGATGGATTCGATGCGTACTACGGGCGTTATTCGCCGATGGAAAGCGCCGGCAACAGCGCGGCGCGAGAGGACTTCCGGAAAGTCCTCACCGAATCGACCGCCGCACTGATGGAGGTACGCACTAACGCGCTGAAGGCCGTCGAAGCGATGCTGGGCGAGGTGCCGCAGCAGGCGAGCGCACCGATCGATCCCACGGCGGGCGAGATCGACATGGGATTCCGGAACATCGCGAAGTTCACCGGTACCTCAATCAATGACTTCGACCTGTTTCTGCCGGGCCCGATGTCCGCCGCCGACATCGCTGCGCTGGGCGAGGCGCTCAAACTCGAAGCGTCTGCTGTGGAGGCCATACGCCAGCGCTATTTGGATCGCTGCACGCAGACTGATGCCGGTGAACTTGCGACGCTGCGCGAGGCCAGCAAGCGCGTCATCCAGTCGCGTTCGGTTGGTGCGCCGCCGATGAGCGACGAGGAATCGAAGGGAATCGTCAACGCGAACCTCGCCAGCCGCCGCACATGCCTGCAGGCGATCGTCGCGGCCGATGACGCGGTCTTCATCGAGTTCCGCGACGCCGCCGGCGTGAAGGACGATGATCCGCGCCTGCAGCGCGCCCGTGATGCCCGCGCCCGCGCCCGCTGCAACCGGGCCATCTATGGCGGCACCTTCGATCGCTACGGCCCGGGCGCGCGCAACGATTCGATGATCGACGTCTCGTATCTCCTGCGCCGCCGCCAGCCTGCGATCGTCGCCGCGCCGGTCATCGATGCGGCGCTCATCGAGTACGAACGCGCCCTCACGCCGCTGATGGTCAGCAGATACGATCTGCTTCTGGAAACAAACGATCTTGGCGAGCGCGACCTGAGCGT
>DATKJG010000404.1:0-4279 GCA_035543215.1 Phycisphaerales bacterium
CGATTGTCAGCCATGATGCAGGTCACGTCGATCGTCGAATCCTCCCCCGAGACTCGCGGCCGCGCTGCTGCGAATCCTTGCCTGAGCAATCCGGCGCGGCGCCGGTGAGAAGGGTCGATCCGCAGTTGACCGAGATACCCGATCCGCGTCGGCAGGCCGTTCACAAAGGCCTCGCGAACCGAGCGACTGCCCATGGCCACGATCCGCGCGGCATCTGTCTCACGCGCGACGATGGTCTGATGAAATCCGCCCTCGATCGACATCGCATCGAGGAACGATGGTTCGCACTCCAGCGAGACGGAAATTCGGCCTCCCATGGGATTCTCCCGCAGGAGACGGCGCAGCGAGGCATCGTCAGCGGGTCCGGCCACGCCAAAGCAGAGCGGCCTCGCCGTCGAGACGCGCTCGGCGCCGCGCTTCAAATGGCCTTGGTCAATGGTCCCTTCCACGCTTCGTCTCCCAGCGGTAATCCATTGCGCCCTTCGATATCCCATTGATGCATGGCGTTGATCAGCAGGAAGTTGGCAAGCATGAACGCGCCGCGTCGGTTCGTCGGCTTGGCTGCCCGGCGCAGGATGCTCGGCCAGGCGTAGAACTGCCGCCGCGCCTGGATACAGCGCCGCGCCAGTTCCTCGGGACTCATGTGCCTGGGCCGGAATGGAACCATGTTGTACCGGTAGCGGTCATCAAGCCACCACGCATCATACAGCAGCCGGCCCTCATCCTTCATGCGCTGATGCAACGGCGTGCCGGGGAACGGCGTGATGTGATTGAACGCCGCGATGAACATGCCCTCATCGCGCGCGAACTGCACGTTCGAGTCGAACGTCTCCGGCGTATCGCCGTCGTAACCGAAGATGAACGTGCCGTAGATCCGAAGGTTGTACCGACGGAAGTTTGCCAGCGCGTTGCGCGGTCCTCCCCGCATCAAGTTGAACCCCTTGTTCATCGCCGAGAGACTCCCGGGATCGAGACTCTCGAAGCCCACGAGCAGGCCTTGGCATCCGCTGCGCTGCATGAGCGCAAGCGCCTCCTCGTCATACGCGACATTGATGCTCGACTGGCTCACCCAGCGGACCTTGAGTGGAATCAGCGCCCGCATCAGCTCTTTCGCAGCGCTGATGTCTGACGTGATATTGTCGTCGATGAAGAAGATCATTTGGCCTGGACGGCGGATGCGCTGGATTTCCTGCACGACGAGGTCGATCGGCCGGTGCGTTTGCGTCGCCGCGAAAAACGACTGAACCGCGCAGAAATCGCATTTGAACCTGCAGCCGCGGGCGAACTCCACCAACCCGATCCGCAGGTACCGCTTGCCACGGAAGATCGAGCGGTCAGGAGTGATGGAGAGCCTCGGGCGCGCCGCGCTACGGTAGATGTGCTCCGCACGGCCGTGGCGGTAGTCGTCGATTACGCGGGGAAAGACGTCTTCCGCTTCGCCGATGACCAGTGACTCGCAATACTGGCCTACCTCATCCGGGCACAGGGTGGCATGAAAACCTCCCATCACCACGGGCACGCCTCGCCTGCGGTACTCGCTGGCGATCTGATACGCGCGCTTGGCGGTGTAGGTCTCGACGCTGATGGCGACCAGATCGGTCGGCTCATCGAAGGGGATCGACTCGAAGCGGTCGTCGTAAAAACGCTTCTCCACGTCACCGGGCGTCAGTGCCGCGATCATCGCCGCAGGAATCGGCTCCATCTTCCACGTGCGGATGTACCGTCTCGTCCCTGCGCGCCGGCCGACGCAGGGATGCACAATCGTCAGGCGGAACCGAGTTTGGCCGGCAGTGGCAATCATGCAACATCCATCCGATTGACCAGCTCGGCAAACCGTCGCAGCGGTTCATCGGTCGCACTGAATCCCGGATGAAAATCCATACGATCGAGGATGCGGCGATCATCATGCAGCAGGGAATAGGTGAGCGCAATCGCTCGCAGCGCGCTGAAGCCGAGTCCTCGCGGCAGAAACAGGACTGTCTGTGTATCGCATCCCCTTCGGGACGAAGGCCGACCCGTGAACAGCACGTGGAAGCGAAGCGGCCCCTCAACGGTCATCCACGCCAGGTTGGGACCAAACGTCGTGAACCGCGCGACGATCTCGCGCCGCCTCGCGCCGCCAACCCATGCCGCCAGCCACGACGTCGGCCGGCCGCGCATGCGCACCTCCAGACTGTGCGGGCCAGTTTGCGCCAGGCGCGGTTCAGATGTGTATTGAAGGCCGTGCAGCGATTCGAAATGCGCGATGTCCAGACCGTTGCCAATCACGACGTGAGGGTGGCATGTGATGTGCTGCGATGGCGGAAGCACGCGGCGGTAGCAGGTCTCGTCGTCATCGTCCGGCAGATGCGGAACGTCGAATGATGCCTCCTGCCCTGGCCAGATCCAGATCAATCCAAATCGCTCCCGTGCGAGGTATGTGACGGCACGGCGGCCTGGCGCACGATCGTGTCCGGGCGCGCGACTGCACCGGCCGTCGGCTTCGAATGTCCAATGATGGAACGCACAGGTCAGGCAGGCGCCGGACACGGTCCCCCGCCCCAGATCAGCGCCGAGGTGCGGGCACCTTGCATTGATCGCATGCACGTTTCCGTTCGCATCGCGCCAGATCGCAATGCGCCGATTCAGGAGATCGAAGGACTGGACTTGCTGTCGCTTGATCTGCCGTGACCGCGCCGCGACATACCAGGATTGAACGATGACGTCGAAGTTGGCGAAGGCCTTGATGGACATGGAACCGCGGATGGACGCCGATGGACGCAGATCAGAGGGGCCGTGTGCCTGATCTTTCATCTGCGTTGATCGGCGTTCATCAGCGGTTCCACTTCTCAGCGTCATGGCGAGGCTCCCTCAACCGTGAGCCCGACAGCCGCCGGAGCACGCACTCGTTCGCCTGCGCCGATGACACTGGTCCGCGACCACGTCGGGCTCATCATCCAGTCGCAGGTGTAGAACCGGTTTAGGTTGAACGCATAGTGGCGGTACCCGATGTTCGTCATCAGCGCGACGGTCCATGGGGCAGCCGTAGCGCGGAGGCGACGAGCGATGTTGCGCCAACTGTACGCATGTTTCCAGGCGGCCTCGGTGCCGTGCTGCAGCGCATCGATGCTCATCTTCGCGGGATGAAACACCACGTGTTGACCGTCGTAGAGCTCCCAGTTCTTTGTGAAGATCCGGCCCTCGCGCTCTAATCGCTGGTACAGCCCGGTGCCGGGGAACGGCGTGACGATCGCAAATCGCGGTAGATCGATCTGCGCCTGCACGGCGAACTCTGCAGTCCGGAGAAAGACCTCTGGTGTGTCGCCGTCCAGGCCAAACACAAAGCAACCCTGCAACGCGATGCGGCGTTCATGCAGGCGCTGCACGACGAGCGCGTACTTCTCTGGATCATTGAATCCCTTGCGTGAACGACGCAGATTGGCTGGCGAAATCGACTCCAGCCCCATCAGAAGGCCGCGACAGCCGCTTCGGGCAGCCAGATCCAGCAGCGGCAGATCATCACAGAGCAGCGTGGTGGTCAAGCCGTACCACTGGATCTTCAACGGAGCCAGCGCCTGAAACAGGAGCGCGGCGTAGTGGGTGTCGGCGATCAGGTTCAGATCGATGAAGAGGGCGCGACGGGCGCGCTGCCGGCGGATGTCGGCCACGACGTGCTCCACGGGCTTCTGCAGAGGCGTGCGACCCCACGCCGCCGGAACCACGCAGAAGTCGCAGTTGTGTACGCAGCCTCGCGTCGCTTCAAAGACGTTCGACGTAATGTACCGTCGTCGCGGAAGGACGCTTCGATCAGGCAACGGCAATCCGCTGAGCTTGAGATCCGGCGACTGCGTGTAGCGGCGCTGCAGGCGCCCACCGACAAAGTCTCGCAGCAGTCGCGGCCATTCGTCCTCGGCGTAGCCCACGACGATGGCGTCGGCATGGGGCTGGGCGTCGTCAGGCGCCAGCGTGATGTGCGGACCACCGAGTACCACGCAGACGCCTCGTTTTCTAAACTCGGCGGCGAGCGCATACGCGCGCATCGCTGTACCCGTGATCACCGTCATGCCCAGGAGGTCGACATCGAGGTTCGGATCGATTTCCGCGATGCCCTCGTCTATGCAGATTACTTCGGCGTTTAGATCTGCAGGAACGAGCGCCGCCAGTGTGGGCAGCGTGAGCGGCATGTACCGAAGCGATCGCCTGAAGATTCCGCCACGATGCCGGTACAGCGGCCCCTTCGGCGAGACGAGGCCGATGCGCAACCGACCGCCGAGGGAGCGCGACGGGCGCTTCGACGATA
>DATKJG010000405.1:0-2856 GCA_035543215.1 Phycisphaerales bacterium
AGGTCGATCCGCACAAGCACAAGCGGCGCGTGACGCCGGGCAACTGGCGCGAGGTGTTCGATGACCGCGTGTGCGAGTTGTTCGAGCGCCGCATCGGCCGCGAACTCAAACAGGCGGGTTACACCTGGTGAGCGTCGCGGCGACTCCATCCTCGAGCCCGCCGCCTCCGTTGCCCTCGCCGCCCTCCGCTTCACCCGCACACGCAGCCGGCCCAAGATCCGCCAATCCGGCTGACAACGCGCAGCGTCACGCGGCACCAGCGTCGGCCGACGAGCACAAACAGCGCGACTTCAACAGTCTGGTCAACTTCAGTCGCAACTGGCTGCGATGGGGAGCGCGCTGGGGCAAGCACGGTTTGATCGTCGCGGTGCAGCACATCCGGCATCCGGTTCGGCGCACGCGCTTCCTGCGGCCGCGCATCGGCAACCTTGCCCAGCACTCGCCGCGCCGGATGCAGATACCCAGGTGGTATTCGCAGACCGCTGCGCCCGCCAACCCGCCGCGGATCTCCATTGTCACTCCGAGTTTCAACCAGGCGCACCTGATCGAGCGAACCATCCGAAGCGTGTTCGATCAGAACTACTCGAATCTCGAGTACATCGTGCAGGATGGCGCATCGCGCGATGGCACCTCCCGGGTGCTGGCACGATTCGCAGACCGGCTGAATCACTGGGAATCCGTGCCCGACAACGGTCAGACGGACGCGATCAACCGCGGCTTCCGCCACGCCACGGGCGAGATCATGGCGTATCTCAATTCCGATGATCTGCTCTTGCCCGGCGCGCTCAACGCCGTGGCCCGGCACTTCACGGAGCATCCGGAGATCGATGCGGTGTACGGCCATCGCGTGCTGATCGATGAGCAGGATCGCGAGATCGGCCGATGGATCCTGCCCGAGCACGATAACGCCGTTCTCAACTGGGCCGACTACATTCCGCAGGAGACGCTGTTCTGGCGTCGCAGCGCATGGGACAGGGTGGGGGGCCGGTTCGATGAGTCGTTTCACTTCGCGATGGACTGGGACTTTCTGCTGCGATTGCGCGATGCGGGCGTGAAATTTGCGCGGCTGCCGCGTTTCCTCGGGGCATTTCGCGTGCATGACAAGCAAAAGACAACGGCCGCAATATCCGATCTAGGTGTGAAGGAGATGGCGCGTTTGCGTGAACGACAGGTCGGCTACGTGCCCGAGGCCGCGGAAGTGCACGTCAACTGTTCGCGTTATCTCCTGCGGCATCTGGCGTGTCATGCCATGTATCGTGCCGGTTTGACGCGATATTGATCTCGCTTACTGACCAGCTCCGTGTTCCCTGTGAACTCCTCGCCCGACGAAACCCATGTCCCGCACGTCGGCTGGCTCGCGCACGAGGGCGGCGATGATGTCGGCCGCTACGTGCGCGAAGGCTGGTTCGAGTTCGCGGAGCAGGCATTCTGGTGGCTGTACCTGCGCCCCGGCGACAGCGTCATCGACTGCGGCGCGCATGTCGGCCTGTTCACATTGCTGGCGTCGCAGGCGGTGGGCGAATACGGACGCGTCATCGCGCTCGAGCCGAATCCCGCCACTGCGGCCCTGTTGCGCAAGAACGCCGACGCGATCGGCGCGCGGAACATCGAAGTCATCGAAGCGGCCGCCGCATCCCGGCCCGGCTCGCTCACGCTGCATGCCGGCGCGGGCAAGACCTCGGCGTACAGCAGCAGCGTGGCAGGCGTTGCAGGCGCATCGGACATCAAGGTCAAGGCTGTCACCATCGATGATCTCGTGCGCGATCGGCATGTCGAGTCGATTGCGATGCTCAAACTCGATGTCGAAGGCGCGGAACTGGATGCGTGGAAGGGCTGCAGCCAGACGGTCAAGGCCAATCGCATTGCGCTGGCGATGGTGGAGTTCACGGAGGCCAATCAGCGGGCTGCGGGCGCCTCCAGTGATGCCTTGGTCGAGGCGTGGAGTTCCAGCGGCTTCCAGTTCCATCGCTTCAATGCGCAGGCGCGACAGATCGAACCGGCTGACGTGCTCGAACCCATCGAGTACGAGAACCTGTTCGCGCTGCGCGATGCGAATCCGATCAATCGGCGTTTGCGCGAAGCGTCGCCGCAGCGTCAGCGCATCGCGAGAGATGTTCTCAAGCGCGGCGAGGCGGCACACGCCCTGCTCAAGCGCGGCTGCGATGTCGAGCATTACCAGCAGTTGCTGGCCGAGCTGCAGCAGCGACTGGAGGAATCACTCAAGCGCGGCAGCGACTTGGCGCATCAACTGTCCGACACGCGTGAGCGCCTGCACACCTATGCCGCGTACATCGACCGCGTGCTCAATTCGCGCACCGGCCGCGTGGCGCGGGCCCTGCATCTGGCGAACACGCCGGGGTGGATCGACATGCTGCGCAAGGACCTGGCGGGCTTCGAGGCGGCGATCAACAAGTAGGCGCCAATCACACGCGCGCCGGGGCGTGCGTGCGGCAATACTCGATGATCGAGTTCGCGACGTGATCGAGTTGCTGCGTTGTGAGTTCCGGATAGATCGGCAGCGCGATGGTCTCGAGCGATGCCGCTTCGGTCTCGGGCAGATCGCCCTTCGCGTAACCGAGATCCTGGAAGCACTCCTGCAGGTGCAGCGGCACGGGGTAGTAGATCTCGGTGCCGATCTTGCGATCGGTGAGATGGCTGCGCAGGGAGTCGCGAATCTCGGCGGGCACGCGGATCACATACTGGTTGTAGATGTGCCAGGACTTGCCCGCGGCGGGCTCGGGCGTGCGAAGAGGCAGGCCCGAGTCGGCGCTCAGCGGCGTGGCAGAGGTCAACGCGCCGGCGTTCTTGAAAGCGCGATCGTAATGCGCCGCGTTGCGCTGCCGCCCTTGCGTCCAC
>DATKJG010000406.1:0-5666 GCA_035543215.1 Phycisphaerales bacterium
GTTCACCGGCCGCCTCTCAGCCCGCCGATGGTGATTGCCACCACAAGCAGTGCCAGCCAGCAGGCGAGATAGATCGCGCGGAAGTACGGCCGATCATCGGTCCAGAAATTGATGAGGCGCTCGAACTTGACTGGCCAGTCGAAGGGCGCGGGGAAGATGAGTTGCCGCACATCGATGCCGTCGTCCCAGTCGTGACCCATGCGCCAAAAGGCCGCGAGCAGCCACGCGCCGGCGGCGAGGGCGATGCCGTAACCGGGTTTGCCGGCGCTGCTCAAGGCCAGCGCGCCGCCGATGATGCATGCGGCCGTCAGAACGAACGTCAACAGCACGCTCAGCGCCTTGCCCGGCATCGAAGGGCTCTTCACCGTCTTGCCGGCGCAGGGGCATGCCTTGCCGAGCAGGTTCTCGGCGCCGCAGTTTGGGCATCGCACAGTGCGGATGGCGCTCATGGGGGCTGTCAATCAGTATTCGGGAATGGCTTGTGAGAATTCGCGGTCGTGGCCCGGCATCGTTCATGACGCCTGCGTGGCCGGAGCGGTCGCGGGTTGAAGCGCGCGGTACTTCGCGGCCTCATCGGCGCGCCCGCGTGTTTCGTAAAACTCGATGAGCCACTGCAGCGTCGAATCGCGCGATGCCCGGGCGGCCGGCGGGGCGCCCTTGAGCACCGCCCAGCCTTCCAGCAGCAGCCGCTCGGCTTCCTCGTCGTGAAGCTTGTCCGTCTTCGCCAGGGCCGCGCCCAGCGAACTCTTGCAGATGGAGACTGACGAATGCGTCGCGCCGAAGGCCTTGATGCGCACGTCCAGCGCCTCGCGCAGCAGGGGCACGGCCTCGGCGGCCCGGCCGACATCGATGAGCGCCAAGCCGAGCCCGCTGAGCGTGCGCGACAAATCAGGGCTGTCGGGCTCCACGGTGCGCCGGCGCACCGCCAGCGCCTGCGTGAAGAACTCGATGGCCTCCTCCGGATCGCCACGATCGCGCCTGATCACCGCGAGATTGTGCAGGTCAGTGCCCAGTTCCACGCTGTCCTCGCCGTACAGTTGCCGGGTGACGCGCAGGGAATCGCGCGCCACGCGCTCGGCGTCTTCCAGGCGTCCGAGCTCGCGCAACATCCTGGACCAGCCCTGCATGGAGATCAGCGTGATATCGTCCTCCATGCCGAAGGTCGCGATCGACATCTCCACAGCGCGGTGATCGAATTTCTCGGCGTCCTCGAACCGCTGCTGCATGGCGTGAATGAACGCCATGTTGCGCATGGTCACGATGCACTGCTCGGCCGCGTAGCGCGAACCCTTGACGCGCTCCAGCACGTCGATGGCGCGCAGGTAGTACTCCTCGGCTTCGGCCGTGCGGTGCTGGGTGGCGAGAATGTCGCCGATCGCCTCCAGCGACAGACCAACTTCCTCCTTGTCGCTCCAGGCCGGCAGCGTGGGGCCCGCGTCGACGGCCTGCCGCGTCAACTCGTCCATGTCGCCGGTCTTGTTCTGAATCTGCATCGCGTGAATGATGTCGCGGATGTTGCCGAGCGTGATGTCGTCGGCCGGTCCCAGCCGGCGCTGATGGATCGTCAGCGCCTCGCGATAGGCTTCCTCGGCCTGGGGGGCGCGGCCGGCGCGGAAATGCGCCTGGCCGATCAGGCCCCAGGCATCGCCGAGGCGCATGTCATCGGCACTGAACAGTTCGCGCATGAGTTTGATGGCTTTGTGGCCATGCTCGACCGACAGGTCGTACTCAGTGATGTTGGCGTATCCCTGCGACAGCGTGACCAGGATCTGCGCAGCCACCTCCGGCTCGTCGGCAAGTTCTGCGTCCACGCGCCGCGAGGCATCATCCAGCACGTCGCGCAGCGTGACCTGGTTGTTCTTGGTCTTCGATGGATCCAGAAACGCGATCATCCCCTGCAGGTACTCGTTGAGGCGCTGGGCCTTCCGCGTCTGCTCCATCGAGCGCACCAGGCCGATGCTCGTGCCGATCACGCCCAGCGTCAGGGCGACAAAGGCAATGGCCAGGCCCGTGACCAGGGCCTTGTTCCGCCGCGCGAACTTGCGGGCCTGGTACCACGCACTGGCGGGGCGGGCCGTGATGGGCTCATCGCGCAGGTATCGTCGAATGTCGGCAGCGAACTCGGCGGCGCTCTGGTAGCGCCGCGACTTCTCCTTCTCCAGGGCCTTGCCCACGATCGTTTCCACGTCGCCCCGAAACACGCGATTCACCGCGCTCAGGGGCGTGGGCTCGTCGGTGGCGATGATGCGCATTGCCTCGGGAATCGAGCGCTGCCGCAGGTCGTGCGGCAGGCGGCCGCCCAGCAGTTCGTAGGCGATCACGCCCATGGCGTAGACATCCGAGCGCGTGTCGAGGTCCTCCGGCCGGGCCGCCGCCTGCTCGGGACTCATGTACGACACCGTACCGATCAACTGGCCGACATCGGTGCGCAGCGTGGTGGTCTGAATGTCGGAGTCGATGGCGCGGGCCACGCCGAAATCGAGAACCTTGGGCAGCGCGACTGTCGATTGTCGACCGACGATTGTGGATTGGGAATCCGTGCGGCCATCGCCTCGCGCCGAATCGCCGGTCGTCAAATGTGAATCGTCAATGACCAGAATGTTCGCCGGCTTGAGATCGCGATGGATCACGCCATTGCGGTGCGCGTGCTCGACCGCGTCGGCGATCAGCGCCAGCAGTTCCAGCCGCTGCCGCGTGCCCAGGTTTCGCGCGTCGGCGTATGCGGTGAGCGGCTGGCCATCGACGAACTCCATCGCGAAGTACGGCTGAGCGCCCTCGCCCTGGTCGTCGGTTCCCGCTTCGTAGATCTGCGCGATGCCCGGATGCCGCAGGCGGCCGAGCACCTCGGCTTCATACTCGAAGCGCCGCATCATGCTGCGCGACATGAGGCCGGGTCGCATGACCTTGAGCGCGACGATGCGGCGCGGGTTCTCCTGTTCGGCCTGGTACACCGCGCCCATGCCGCCGGCGCCGAGACGGCACAGGATGCGGTAGCGGCCGATGCGCTTGGGCAACGGCGCTTCATCGTGCTGGGCGTCGCGCAGCGCCTGGGCCGCGGCCCGCTGCACCACGCCAGCGATCGACGGCGCCTCGTGCCCGTCGGCAGCCCCGTGCCGGGCCGCGACGATGGTTGGATCGGCGGCAAGCAGGCGATCCACCTCGCGGCGCAGGCCTGAATCGTCGCCGCATTCGTGCGACAGCAGCGATTGCCGCGCCTCGCCCGCAATCGCTCGCGCGGCGAGAAAAATGGTGGAGGCGCGCTGGAAGCGGTCGGGCGTCATGGGCGGGCCGGACCCATCTTACGGTGCGCCGGCCCGCCCATCCCACATTCATCGCAATTGTGCCCTTCCATCAAAGTGGATCGGCTCACGTTCCCTTCGCGCAGTAACAACTGGCCTCCGGCTTCACGTCGGCCCGTTTCCATGCCTTCGCCAGTTGCGCATCCGCCTCGGCTGCGTCCGCGTTCTTGCCTTGCGCTTCCAGCGACTCGCGCAAGCCCAGCAGGCTCCATCCGTTGCCCGGATGCCGCGCGAGATCGGCGCGATACACCTCCTCGGCCTCGGCGGCGCGGCTGCTCTCCAGCAGCAGCGCGCCCAGCGCGTGCCGCACCGGCTGCATCCAACCCGGCGGCTCGTCGTAGTTGAGGTTCTCCTCGCCCTTGACGGCCTCGCGCATCTTCGCAAACGCTTCGTCCTTACGGCCTTCGCGATAAAGGATTTCGCCTTCCATCATCAGGCGCGGAATGGGCAGAACATCTTTCGCGGGATTGTTGCCGACGAACCACTCCTCGCCAACGGTCGCGGCCACATCGTTGTAGGCGGCGAGTTCGGCGCGGGCCTCCTCCACGCGTCCCAGGGCCGCGAACGCCACGCCGCGCGCATAGTGGCGCGTGGTTCGGCTGATCTTGCGGTACTCCGCCGCCTCGGGCTCCTTGAGAATGTCCTCCCATTTGCCGAAGCGCACCATTACGTGCAGCGCGACGGGCGTGAGGCCGTCGGCGTTGGGCGCGAACTCGAGCAGAAACGATTCGGGCGCCTCTCGCTCCAGCCTTCGCGCCGCCTCCATCGCCTTGGCGTAGCGGCCTTCGAACATCGCCGCGTATGCCAGGAAGTGCAGGTTGTGAATGTAGTAGACGTTATAGAAAACCGGCGGCGGGGCGATCTTGAAGTACGCAGCATCGACGGCCACCGCCCGTTCGTTGGTATCGGCGGCCAGCGCATACTGCCCGGTGCGAATCCAGATGTGCGAGGGCATGTGCACCAGGTGACCCGAGCCGGGCACGAGCTTCCCGAGTCGCGTCGCGGCCGTGAGGGCGCGCTCGGGCGAGCCCGATGCCTCCACGGCATGGATATAGAAATGGTTCGCGCCGGGATGCTGCGGATTGATGGTCATCGCGCGCTCGAGCGCGGCGACGATCTCTTTGATGCGGCCCTTGGGCTGGCCGTCGTGCGTCCAATAGTTCCACGGCTGCAGGTTCATCAGGCTTTCGGCGAAGAGCGCGCCGACGTCGGGGTCGTCCGGGAACGTCTTCCACGCCTTCTCCATCTCCGCGGCGTAGGCCTCATCAAGCGGCTTGCGATCAGCCGGCGCCGGCCACGCGTAGCGCTTCGCCACGGCGCGCACCAGCGCCTGCTCCACCGGCGTTTCGTTGTCGATGGCGGCCAGCGCCCGCTTCGCCGCCTCATCGCCGTTGCGCGATTGCGTCTCGGTCATCACCGGGTTGTTGATGTGCAGGCCGTGCGCGTACGACACGCCCCACCACGCCATGGCGCAGCCGGGATCGAGGCGCGCGGCCTCGCGGAAGGAGCGAATGGCTTCATCGTGGTTGAAGCCGTACAGCAGCTGAATGCCCTGGTCGAACCACCTCTGGGCTTCACGTGAACTGGTCGTCACCTTCCGCGTGTAGTTGCCGAATCCCGAGTACAGGTGCGGCGCGTCGGCCCAGGCGGCCTGAGCGGCGGGACCGGTGGCGGTAGTGTCGTTCGACGTGCGAACCGAATGCGACGATTCGCATCCTGCCTGAAGCGCCGCGGCGATGAGAGGGACAAGGGCGAACGAAAGGGTGCGCATGGAATCTCCTCGTGAAGGGGTGCGTGCAGAGGAAATACGGAAGTGCGGAGGCTGCGCCATCACCATCTCAGATTTCTCATGGCAAGTGAGGGCCTGCAAGCCGCGTCACCTCGCCGCCGCCCTCCACCTATCATCGCTGCCCCCATGCCCATCGTCACCACCACGCTTGCCAACGGTCTGATGCTGGTTGTCGAGGAGATCGCAGGCGTGCGCTCGGCCGCGGTGAGCTGGCTTGTGCCGTGCGGGGCCGCGACCGATCCGATTGATGGAGACGGCCTGGCGGCGATTCTCGGCGAGATGATCCTGCGCGGCGCGGGCGGCCTCACCAGCCGCGAGCATTCCGATGCGCTCGATCGGCTGGGCGTCAATCGCGCCGCCGATGTCTCCGCCCATCACCTGCGCATCGATGCGACGATGACCGCCGACCGCCTCGATGACGCCCTGCCGCTTCTGGCCAGCATGATCATCGCGCCGGCCCTGCCCGCCGATCACCTGGACGCGGTGCGAAGCCTGTGCCTGCAATCGCTGGATGGGCTGGACGATGATCCGCAGCACCTGGCGATGCTGCGACTGCGCGAGCGGCACCTTGCTCCACC
>DATKJG010000407.1:0-5566 GCA_035543215.1 Phycisphaerales bacterium
GGCTGTTCGATCGCTCAATCGACCTGCTGAAGGAGTCGAAACTCGACGACAAGGCGGCGCTGTCGCGGGCCAGGGCGCGACTGGGGGAGGTGTACGAGCGCACCGATCGGCTGGAGGACGCGCGCCGCGAACTGGAGGAGGCGGTCGCGCTGTATCCGGATCACTACGAGGCGCTGTACAAGTTGTATCGCGTGCTGGTGAGACTCGGCCAGACGCAGCGGGCCGACGAGGTTCACAAGCAGTACATCGCGACGCGCGAGCGCGTGCGCCCGGGGACGAGTTTTCCAGAGTGAAGCGAAGAAACATCCAAACGTCCAGACGTCCAATCGCGCACGGCGCTGCAATCGCTGCGCGTCGCCGGCATTTTGGACTTGTAGATTTGTGGACTTGTGGACTTGTCGTGCTTGCGTCGTGCTCCAAGGAGCCTGCGCCGCAAGGTCCCACTGCGTCCATTTCTCCCGCGCCTCCAGCGACGACGCCAGCAGCCGCGACATCCTCGATCCGCTTCACTGACATCACGCGTGATGCAGGCATCGACGTCACCACCGCCTGTGGCGTGCTGCCCTCCACGCAGATTCTTGAGGTCAACGGCTCGGGCCTCGCGCTGTTCGATTACGACCGCGATCACGACCTGGACGTTTTCATCGGCAACGGCGCGACGCTCAGCGATCCGGTGCACGGTTTCGGCTGCCGGCTCTATCGCAATGAAGGGCAGATGAAGTTCAGCGACGTCACCGTCGCCGCGAAGATCGATGTCGCAACCGCGGCGACCTGGCCCATGGGCGCGGCAGTTGGCGATGTCGATGGCGACGGCTTCGAGGACCTCTTCATCGCGTGCTTCGGCCCCGACATCCTGCTGCACAACAACGGCGACGGCACCTTCAGCGACGCCTCGCAGCGCGCGGGCATCGCCAAGGAATCCAGTTGGGGTACGGGCGCAGCGTTCGGCGATCTCGACAACGACGGCGATCTCGATCTGTATGTCGCCAACTATCTCGAGTTTGATCCGAAGCATCCGCCGCCGCGGGCCGAGTACAAGGGCCAGAGCGTGCTTGCCGGCCCGCACGGGCTCAAGCCGGAGCACGATTTCCTCTATCTCAACGACGGCGCCGGCGTCTTTCGCGAGGCCAGCACCGAATGCGGCGCGCGACCGGAACAGCCGGCCTTCGGCCTGAACGTCGTCATCCTCGACTTCGACAACGACGGCTCGCAGGACATCTATGTTGCGAACGATTCGATGCCGGGATTCCTGTTCCGCAATCAAGGCGCCTCGCCCTTGGCCCCAGGCTCCGCCGGGGGATCGAACTCGACTCTGCGGTTCGAGGACATCGGCGTTATCTCCGGCATCGCGTCCAACGGCGACGGCGGCAACCAGGCAGCCATGGGCATCGCAATCGCCGACGTTGATGACAATGGCTTTCCCGATAAGTTCGTCACCGTCTTCTCGTCCGACACCAACACACTTCACCTCAACGTGAACGGCCGGCTGTTCGAAGATCGTTCGACGAGTTATGGCTTGGGCATGATCAGCCGGCCGTACCTGGGCTGGGCGTGCGGGTTCTTTGACTTCGACCTCGATGGCGATGAAGACCTGCTGATGTTCAACGGCCACGTCTATCCCGAGGCGACGATTCAATCCATGGACAGCGACTATCTGCAGACGCCACTGCTCTTTACGCGCGAAGGAAAGAAATTCCGGCGCGTGGAGGCGAGCGAGGCCGGCGCATGGTTGGGCGAGAAGCATCGCGATCGCAGTGCGGTCTTCGGCGACCTCGACAGCGATGGCGACATCGATGTGATTGTCAGCGAGTTGAACGGGCCGATTCGTGTGCTGTGCAACGGCGCGACGGCGACTCCGACTGCCCATTGGCTGGAGGTGGAATTGCGCGATGAACGCCCCGACGCCAAGAATCGGACGGGCCTGGGGGCGAGGCTCGAACTGGCAGACGGCGATCGCACGCTGCGCCGCTGGCTGTTCAGCGGGGGCGGATTCCAGTCATCCAGCCCGCCGATGGCGCACTTCGGACTGGCCAATGCCGCGCATCCGGTGTCGCTGATCATTCGCTGGCCGGATGGACTCGAACAGAGAGTCAACGACATCGCGCCCGATCGGCAGTTGATCGTGCGGCATCCCTGAATTCGAATCAGAACTCCTCGTGGCCGAAGCACTCGCGCCCGTCGTCCTCGACGGTCTTCCGCAGGGCCACGCATCGGCAGCCGGCGGTGATGCCGAGATCCTCATCGCGAACGCTCCATTCCGGCCGCAGCGGTCGTCGCAGCAGGGCCGAGTGTCGCGCTGCGTCGCTGATGACCTTGCGCAGCGCCTGGCTCGCGCGCGAGCCTTCGCGTTCAGCCCAGCATTCCACGACGCGGTACTTGCGGTTGGTGATGAAGAAGCGGCACGCCTTGCGCACGCCGGGCCATTCCGCATCATCGACAACAACCACGCCGCCCACACGCAGCAGGCGATCGAGGAGGAACAGATCCACCATGACAAAGTCGAAGGTGTGCCAGCCGTCGGCCAGCGCAAAGTCGATGCGCACGCCCTCGCGCTCCAAGTCGGGCAGAGCCTGATGCGATGGCAGTTCGCGGAAGTCCAGAAGATGGTCCAGCCCGGCAAGGCGCAGGTGCCTCAGGCCGACGCCGCGCCATTCGGCACCATGTTGATTGGGATCGATGGCGATGTGGCGGGCATTGGGCGCGTCCGCGATCGCCTCGCAGATGAACAGGGTCGAGACGCCAAAGGCCATGCCGATCTCGAGCGTGGTGCGCGCCTCGAGATCGCCGACGATGCGCTGCAGCATGCGGCCCGCCTCTTCGGGCAGGTGCGAATGCAGATCCATGGTCGTGCCGTCGTCAGCGGTGACGCGGCCGGTGCGCAGGATGTTCTGCAGCAGCCACGCAGCGGCGGCGGTTGTCGCCGTGTCCGACATCATCACACCCGTGAGTACGCGCGGATCACCTGCTGAGGCGCTGGTTGAAGTTCCAGATTGAGGTGACAGAGCACCCCGATTCTGCGGGTTACACGCAGCGGTTGCGGAATAACGCTCCGTCAAGTCTGGTTCGTATCATTCGATCATGATGCAGCGATCGTCATCCAAGACCGCCGTTATCGCGGAGGATGTTCACGACCACGCGCATCATGGCCACGATCACGGCCGGATGCACGTGCGTCCGGCGGGCGATCACATGACATTCCGGGTCGAAGGCATGTCCTGCGCCAGTTGTGCCGCGACCGTGCAGCGCGCGATCGAAAGCAAGCCCGGCGTGACGCGCGCCTCGGTTAACGTGATCGATGGCCGCGCGGTGGTGGAAGGCGTGAATCTCGACGCCGCCGACATCGCCCGAACCATTTCAGAGCACGGCTATCCCGCTGAACCGATCGACGAGACTCCAGCGGTCGCGGAATTGCGCAGCGAGATCGAGCAGCGGCAGATCGGGCACGAGCGTTTGTGGAAACGCCGCGCCATCATCGCCATCAGCATCTGGGTCCCGCTGGAGGCGCTGCACTGGATCGGCAGGGCTGCCGGGTGGCATGCCGCTCCCGACGCCCATGCGATCGGCTGGATGGACTGGCTGATGCTGATCGGTTCGACGATCGTGTTGATCGCGGCGGGCGGCGGGTTCTATCGCTCAGCGTGGACCGCTGCGCGGCGCGGCACGACGAACATGGACACGCTCATCGCCATCGGTGCGACCGCGGCGTACGTGTTCTCGCTCGTCGTCTTCCTCGCGCGGTTCTTCGGCCGGCTGCAGGATCAGCCGCTGTATTTCACCGAGTCGGCGGCCCTGCTGGGCCTGATCTCGCTCGGACACTGGATGGAAGCCCGCGCGACCGCGAAGGCTGGCTCGGCCGTGCGCGAACTGCTGCAACTTCAACCGGATGAAGCCGAGATCGCGCCTGATCACGGCGAGGGGGCACCGCGCAGGATCTCGAGCGCCGATGTTCAACCCGGCGACCGGCTGCTCATCCGCCCGGGGGCGCGCGTGCCGGTCGATGGCGTGGTTGTCAGCGGCGAGAGCGATGTCGATGAGGCCGTCGTCACGGGCGAATCGATTCCCGTGCGCAGGCGCGCTGGCGGCAAGGTCGTCGCCGGCAGCGTGAACACCACCGGGCAACTCATCGTCGAGGCGAGCGTCGATGGTCGGCACACCACCGTGGCGCGCATCGCCGAGATGGTGCAGCGCGCGCAATCGAGCAAGGCGAACATTCAGCGGCTGGCGGATTACGTGGCGTCAATCTTCGTGCCTGCGGTCCTGCTGATCGCGCTGGCGACGATCGTGGGCTGGGCCATCGCGGGCGATCTGACGCGCGGCGTCATCGCGATGTGCACGGTGCTGATCATCTCCTGCCCCTGCGCATTGGGGCTGGCGACGCCGATGGCGGTGATGGTCGGGGCCGGCGCAGCGAGCCGACGCGGCATCCTGATCAAGTCGGCGATGGCGCTGGAAACCGCCGGCAAGGCGACGCACGTCATCTTCGACAAGACCGGCACGCTGACCATCGGCCAGCCGCGCGTCGCGGCAATCTCCGCAACTGGGAACGAGAACGACCTGCTGCGCCTGGCGGCGGCGATCGAGACGCCAAGCGAGCATCCCATCGCGCGGGCAGTCGTGAAGGCGGCTGCTGAACGCGACCTGAATGTGCCGCCTGTTTCAAATTTCAAGTCGATCACCGGTCAGGGCGTGCGTGGTGAAGTGGACGGCCGCATCGTGGAGGTGCTGCGCGATGAATCGGCGACGTGCCGCGTGGTCGTCGATGGCCGTACGATTGGAACCATCACCGTGGCGGACGAGCCACGACCCGATGCCGCCGATGCGATCGCGCGGCTCAAGGGCATGGGCTTGGCGGTCATGATGCTCTCGGGCGATCGGCGCGCCGCGGCCGAGGCGGTGGGGGCGCGCATCAGACTCTCCCCTGATGAGATCGAGGCCGAGGCAACGCCCGAGCAGAAAGTGGCGTTTGTCGAGAGTCGGACGCATGCTGCGCCGCAGGCGGCAGGGGTACGCGGCGGGGTGATCATGGTCGGCGATGGCATCAACGACGCCGCGGCCCTCGCGGCGGCAGACCTTGGCATCGCGATGGCTTCCGGCACCAACATCGCCATCGAGTCGGCCGACATCGTTATTCCCAGCGATCGCGTTGCATCTGTGGCCGAGGCAGTCGACATCGCGCGGCAGACGTTGCGAGCGATCAGGCAGAATCTGTTCTTCGCGTTCTTCTACAACGCGGCGGCGATTCCGGCAGCGGCGTTCGGCCTGCTCGGTCCGTTCGGGCCGTTGTTCGCGGCCGCCGCCATGGGATTCAGCGATATCACGGTCATCGGCAATGCGCTGCGGCTGAAGGCGCGGCTGCAGCAATCCCGTTAGCCCCGGCCCGGGGGTGCGTTGGGCCTCGCAATGTGCACCGGGGATGTTTGCCGATATTCACATCTATATCTGTAATTGAGGGCTGGCCGCCCATTCCGCGTACCATCATGGCAAGCGTGTCGCGAGCGTGGGAAGGCGGGCGTCGGCGGTGGGTCTTCAACGGGGCGACAGGAGCGAGGACATGCCCATCAGCAAT